>DATAAG010000942.1:0-14993 GCA_036260235.1 Longimicrobium sp. | reverse complement strand
AGCTCCTGGGTGCGGGAAGTGCCCAGAATGCACAAACGAGGAGCCGCGTTCAAATCGTGTGCGGCCTACTTGGCCCGCAACGCGTTGTAATTCAAGAGCTTGCCGCCTTAGCTCGATTCGCGAGCCGGACAGTAGTGCGGGGGAGGGGAGAACCCCGTCCTCCTCCGCACCGTAAAGCTCCACGCGGTACTGTCATCCCGGGCGAGGCGCGCGCACAGCCTTCAGCCCGCACGTTTCCCTGGCGCCGACCGGGGGATCTTCCCGCCCCCGCCTGGTGGCCTGATCGGCACCGCGATCCTGGCCCCACGAGTCCGTGCAGGCGGACTTGGCGAACTTCCAGCGGCGAATCCATTCGCTCCCGCGGGCGGACGGCACGTGACCGGATCAGAACCGCCATCGGAATCAACCGCCCGGCGCGAGTGCGGCGGCAACCGTGGGGCGCGAGCCGCTTCAGCCAGTCATTCCGGCTACTTTCCGACACCTCCCGCACAACTTCTCCAGAGTGGACGCGGCCACTTTGCCGCGCCGTAAAATTCGTACACGAACCGTCCATTCACTCCCGCCATGCAATGGAATGGTGCAAGATGGACGCGCGTGTGCACGGTAAAAACGTTCGCATGCAAACAGTTTGAACTTACGCCTAAGTTGCCGTCCTGCGGGCACTTAGCTGATCAGGTGAGAGGGCTTGTTTCGGATAATCTTCGGTATTACTCTTGCTTTGTCAGGTGACGTAAACCGGACGGCAGTATTTCTTCCGCAGGCTGCAAACGTGAGCGCCGCACCCGATCTCAAGCTGCTTCGCGCCACCCTGGAAAAGCGCTTTGGCGACGCCATGGTGCCCGTTCCCGGGCAGGCGCCGTCGCGCGAGCGCGACGGGTTCCGCACCGGGGTGGCGGCGCTGGACGCGCTGGTGCCGGGCGGCGTTCCCCGGCGCGCCATCACCCTGTGGACCGGCGAGGCCACCTCCGGCCGCACGGCTGCGCTGCGCGTGCTGGTGGAGGCGGCGTGCCGCGAGACGCTGGTGGCGCTGGTGGACGCCACCCGCACGCTGGACCCCGCGTCGTGGTGCGGCCCGGACGGGCACTCCGCGCCGGGGCTGTGGGTGGCGCGCCCCCCCTCCGCGGAGCACGCCGTGGAGGGCGCCTGGGTGGCGGAGACGCTGCTGCGCACCGGCGCCTTCGGCCTGGTGGTGCTGGACGGCCCCGCGCCCGCGCCGGTGGACGCGCACCGCCTGCGCGCCATCGCCCGTGAGACGGACGCGGCCGTGCTGATCTCCACCGACGGGAGCGGCGGCACCTCCTGGCGCGCGGACGCAAAGCTGGAGTTCCGCCGCGCGGGCGCGCGCCCCGGCCTGCGCCCGGGCGGCCGCTTCCGCCGCCCCTCCTCCATCCAGATGGCCAAGGGGTGGGGCGCGCGCACCGGCGAGCGCCAGGTGGAGCTGGTGCACGAGCCGGCGGACCGCCTGCGCGCCCCCCACGGCCCCGACCGGCGCGGCGCGGCCTGGGCCGGCTGACGCCATGGGACGGCGGATCGCCTGCATCCGGCTCCCGGCCGATGCGCCCGCGCTGGACGCCGACGCGCGCGGCACGCTGGCCGGCGTGCTGCTGGCCGCCGCGCCGCGCGTGGTCCCCGTCCGCGGCCACCCCCGCGCCTTCTGGGCGGATACGACGGGGATGGAGGGCCACGGCGGCGACGCGGGCGTGGGGCGCGCGCTGGCGGAGGCCGCGCGGCAGGCGGGATGGGATGCGCGCGTGGGCGTGGCGTCGTGCTGCATCGCGGCGGCGGCGGCCACGCGCGAGCGCGCGGTGCCCGTGCGCGTGGTGCCGCCCGGGCGCGAGGCCGCCTACCTGCGCCGCCGCTCGCTCTCCCTGGTCCCCATGGACGCCGACCTCCGCCACTCCCTGGAGCTGCTGGGATTGAGGACGTGCGGCGACCTGGCCGCGCTGGTTCCCGCGGAGGTGGAGCTGCGCTTCGGCGCGGAGGGGCTGCGGGCGTGGCGCCTGGCCCGCGGCGACGACGCCCGCTGGCCCTTTCGCCCCGCCGCGCCCGGCGTGGCCGCCGCGGAGGCGGACTTCGAGCCGCCGATCGAGAACGCGGAGCCGCTGCGCTTCGTCCTGGGCGGGCTGATCGGCTCCGTCCTGGGGCAGCTGGCGGCGCGGCAGCGCATCCCCGCCCGGCTGCGCCTGACGCTGCGGGTGGAGGACGCGGACGACGACGTGCGCGAGGTGCGCCCCGCCCGCCCCACGGCGGAGGCGCGCGTGCTGGCGGACCTGTGCCGGCGCGCGGTGGAAGCCGAACCGCTCGCCGGGCCCGTGCGCGGCGTGTCGCTGCTGGCGGAGGAGGAGGGGACGGCGCGCGCGGACCAGCTGGACGCCTTCACCGCGCCGGCGCCGGACCCCGGCGCCCTGCACGCCGCCCTCCTTCCCGTCTTTGCCCGCTGGGGCGACGGCGCGCTCAGCACCGCCGTGCACCACGGCGCCCACCTTCCCGGCGAGCACGCGGAGTGGGCGCCGCGGGGAAGCGACGGGATCGCCCCCGTCTCCCAGGCCCGCCCGGGAGGCGCGGACCGCTCCGGAGAGGCCAGCCACGCGTTCCGGAACACGCTTCCCCTCTGCCTGCGCCGCCTTCCCGAGCCGGTGGCCGTGGAGGTGCGCGAGGACGCCGAACTGAGGCCCGTTCAGGTGGAGTTTCCGAACGCGTTGCCGGGAGGGGGGATGGGGAGTTTTCCACCCCGGATGTGGAAAACTCGGGCCGAGGGACCGGAGCGGATTTCGGGGGCCTGGTGGTCCCGCGCGACGGCCCGCGAGTACTGGCGGGTGGAGTCGCCGGAGGGGTGGCTGGGGCTCGTCTACCGCGACGCGCCGACCGGCCGGTGGTACCTGGAAGGGTGGTACGATTGAGGGGTGTCCGTGACGAAAGCGTGATGGCGCCATGGGCGCGGTTTTCTGTTAAGTCGTTGTGAATCAACAGGATTACGTCGAGCTGCACTGTCACAGCGCGTTCTCGCTCGGTGATGGTGCTACGTCGCCCGAGGCGCTGGCGGAGCGGGCGGCGGAGCTCGGCTACACCCACCTGGCGCTCACCGACCACGACGACCTGGGGGGTGCCGTCCGGTTTTCGCGCGCCTGCGCGGAGCGCGGAATCGCCCCCCTTCTGGGCGCGGAGACAACGCTTTCCGACGGCTCGCACCTCACCCTGATTGTGGAAAACTTGACAGGGTGGAGAAACCTCTGCGGGCTGCTCACGGCGGCGCGGACGGACAGCCCGCGCGGCGCCCCGGGGGTGGACGTCGACGCGCTGGCGGCGCGGGCGGAGGGACTGGTGGCGCTTTCCGGCTGTCCGCAGGGCCGACTGGCGCGCCTGCTGCGCCACGAGCGGCACGACGAGGCGCGGGAGTGGGCGGGGCGGCTGAAGGAGATCTTCGGCGAGCGCTTCCACCTGGAGCTGTGGGACCACCGCACGCACCAGGAGGCGTCGCTCTGCGCGGACCTGCTGGACCTGTCGCGCGAGACGGGGATCCCCTGGACGGTGACGCACGACGTGCACTACGCCGACGCCGCCGGCCGCGCCGTGCACGACCTGCTCACCTGCATCCGCCGCGAGACCACCCTGGACGAGGCGCACCGCCGCGGCTGGCTGCGTCCCAGCGCCGAGTGGTGCCTTCAGCACCCGGCGGAGATGGCGCGCCGCTGGCGGTCGGCGCCGGAGGGGATCCGCCGCACCCGCGAGATCGCGGAGCGCTGCGCCGGCTTCCGGCTGCTGGAGATGCCGCAGGTCCACCCCCGCTTCCACCTGCCGCCGGAGTGGGGGTCGGCCGACGCCATGCTGGAGTCGCTCTCGCGCCAGGGGCTGCGCGAGCGGCTGCCGGAGGCGTCGGACCGGCACTGGCGGCAGCTGGAGCACGAGCTGGCCGTCATCCGCATCACGGGGATGGCGGACCACTTCCTGGTGGTGTGGGACATCTGCCGCTTCGCCCGCGAGCACCGCATCCTGTGCCAGGGGCGCGGCTCCGCCGCCAACTCGCTGGTCTGCTACGCCCTGCGGGTGACTGCGGTCGATCCCGTGGCCAACGACCTCCTCTTCGAGCGCTTTCTCTCCCTGGAGCGCCCCGAGCCGCCGGACATCGACGTGGACTTCGCGGCGCTGGACGACCGCGAGCGCGTGCTGCAGTACGTCTACGAGACGTACGGGCGCGGCCACGCGGCCATGGTGTGCACCCACGTGGAGTACCGCGGCCGCTCCGCCATCCGCGACGCCATGCGCGTCCTCGGCTTTCCCGTGGCGCAGGCGGACTTCCTGGCCAAGCGGGTGGATGGATACACCTCCGCGACGACGGCGGCGGAGTGGCTGGAGATGGCGGAGGGGAAGGCGCTGCGGGCCATCGGCCTGGACCCCGCCGAGCCGCGGGCGCGCGCGCTGGTGAAGCTGGTGGCCGGGCTGGACGGCCTGCCGCGCCACCGGGGGATCCACAGCGGCGGCTTCGTCCTTTCCGGCCACCCGCTGGGCGAGGTGGTGCCCATCGAGCCGGCGTCCATGCCCCACCGCACCGTCATCCAGTGGGACAAGGACGACTGCGCGGACCTGGCCATCCCCAAGTTCGACCTGCTGGGGCTGGGGATGCTCAAGCTGCTGGGCCAGTGCATGGACCTGATCCGCGAGTGGCGCGGCGAGGAGATCGACATCGGCCGCCTGCCGATGGACGATCCCGCCGTCTACGCGCAGATCGGCGCGGCGGACACCATCGGCCTCTTCCAGATCGAGAGCCGCGCGCAGGCCAACTTCCTCCCGCGGCTGCGCCCCACCTGCTTCTACGACGTGGTGATCTCCGTCGGCGCCATCCGCCCGGGACCCATGCTGGGCGGGCAGGTGAAGGAGATGCTGGCGCGCCGCCGGGGCCAGGTGCCCACGGAGTACCCGCACCCGGACCTGGAGGCGGTGCTGGGGCGCACGCACGGGATGGCGCTCTTCCAGGAGCAGCTGATGCGCTGCGCCATCGTGGTGAGCGGGTGCACGCCGGGGCAGGCGGACCAGCTGCGGCGGGCGATGAGCCGCAAGCGCTCGCGGGCGGACATGATGCTGGCCACGCAGTCCATCCGCGACGGCATGGCGGCGCGCGGCGTGGACGAGGCGGCGGCGGAGAAGGTGCTGGGATGGCTGGAGGCGTGCGCCAGCTACACCTTCCCGGAGAGCCACGCCATCAGCTTCGCCCTGCTGGCGTATGCCAGCGCCTGGCTGCGTCACTACTATCCCGCGGAGTACCTGTGCGCCATCCTGAACGCCCAGCCCATGGGCTTCTACCCCGTCTCCACGCTCATCCACGACGCGCGGCTGCACGGGGTGGAGGTGCGGCCGGTGGACCTGGCGCACAGCGCGTGGGACTGCACTCTGGAGGAAAGTGCGTCAGTGCGTGAGTGCGTGAGTGCGGAAGTAAACGGCAGCGGCGCTCCTGGATCCGCCGAAGCAGGAGTCCACTCACGCACTGACGCACTGACGCACTCACGCACTTCTCCTCCCGCTGTGCGGGTAGGGCTGCGCTACGTCCGCGGGCTCGGCACGGTCACGGGACGCCGGCTCAGGGCGGAGCTGGAGCGCGCGCCGTTCACCTCCGTGGCCGACGTGGTGGAGCGGTTCGACTCCGAGCACGGACTGCGGGCGCTGGCGGCGGCGGGGGCGTTCCGGTCGTGGATCGAGGGCGGGCCGCGGCAGGCGCTGTGGGCGGTGCTGGGCGAGCTGCGCGCACGCCGCAGCGGCGGCCCGCTGGCGCCGGCGCCGGAGACGCGCGCGAAGCTGCCGGAGCTGGCGCCCGAGGAGCGCACGCTGATGGCGCACCACGTCACCGGCTTCGACATCGACGGGCACCCCATGCACCACCTGCGCGACTACCTGCGCGGGCTGGGGATCGCGGAACTGGGTTCCCTCCGCGACGACCGCCGCCGCCACGGCGAGCGCGTCACCGCCGCGGGGCTGGTGATCGTGCGCCAGCGGCCGGGGACGGCCAAGGGCTTCGTGTTCGTGGGGCTGGAGGACGAGACGGGGCGCCTGGACGTGATCGTCACCCCCAGGCTCTACGAGAAGGAGCGCGAGATCATCAACCGCAGCGGCATCCTGGCCGTGCGGGGACGGCTGGGAAAGGAGGACGGCGTGGTGAACCTCAAGGCGGAGGCGTTCTTCTCCCTGCGCCTGGACCAGGCCAGCGAGGTCGTCCGCTCACACGACTACCATTGAGCGGGCGGGCAGGGACAGCGATTCAGGCGGCGGATTTACCGCGATTCGGGGCGGCGCCTCCTTCCACCCGTCGCGGGAGAAGCTGCTGCTCAATTCCCGCAGATACGCCATCATCCGGTCAGGGTCGTTGCCGAAGCGAGCCGCTGAGCGGCATCGATGGAGCGGTCAGGCGGCGGACTTGCCGCGTTTTGGAGGAGGCGGCGCCTCCTTCCATCCTTCCCGCAGAAGCTGCCGATGGAGTTCCTGCAGGTAGGCGAGGTACTTGTCAGGGTCGTGATCGAATTCGGCATCGATCTGCAGCCGCAGTTGGTGTAACTCGTCGAGAACCTCATCGACCGCGTTCCGGGGATCAGTCATTCTCTCCTCCTGAGGAGATCCTGTGGTGTCACCAGTTCTGGCACGTGCAAGCCCAAGACCGTGTTGATCTGCCGGATGTGAGCGGCTTTGTTCGGATTCGCCAGATGCCGACAATTCCATGTTACAATGAAATCACAGCCGTAATGCGAAGCAAGGGCCAAATGGGTCGCATCGGCCGATGTGGGCTTGGCAGGCATGAGCTTATGCCGGAGATACGTCTTGACGATCTCAGGGACCGGTGGATCCGGGTGCACCAAAGGGATCCCAAGAAGCAACTCCGTCCTTACCTGGACGAGATGACGTTTTTTTCCCCTTGGCGAGTTCATGGAACACCGTGGTGCTCGTCAGCAACTCGTACCGCTGCGCGGCATCCGCCCACCACTCGCGCGTCCAGTTCCGCCGGGCGACGAGTTCCGGCTCAGTACGCGTTTCGTAGTAGAAATTCGGAATTGTCGTTTCGACGCAGACGCGTGGCTTCGGCATGGGCGCGAAGCTACAGGGCCGCGCACCGGCTGCGGAAGACCACGTGCGAACACGGCCAACAGCGCGACAACGCCGTTACGACGGTGGCGGAAAGTGCAAGCCACTATTGCCACCTACATGCCGACGACATGACCCCTCATTCGCAAAAAAGACGCGGAGGACATGGAGAAAGAGTTCTCCGCGCCTCCGCGTCCCATGCGAGATGGAATGCGGCTATTCGCCGAAGTCGCGGCGGAAGTCGTCGCTCACCTGGCGCAGCAGGCGCTCCACGGCATCGCGCGAGTAGGGGAAGAAGAGGGTGTCGGAGAGCGAGTTGAGCGCGGAGCGCACGTCGCTGAAGCGGTCGGCGGCGCGCAGGAACAGGTCGCCCACGCCGTGGCGCAGCGCCAGGTCGCTGCCGCCGGCCATGCGGAACCCCGCCGCGCCCAGCTCGTCGTAGTACGAAAGCGGCGGCGCACCGCGGCGCTGCACCCGGTGCGTGATGTAGTCCGGGAACACGCCCGCCAGC
Organism: Longimicrobium sp.; assembly: GCA_036260235.1. Lineage (GTDB taxonomy): Bacteria > Gemmatimonadota > Gemmatimonadetes > Longimicrobiales > Longimicrobiaceae > Longimicrobium. Next base: position 7,420 of record DATAAG010000942.1, on the reverse strand, counting down.
CAGAGCGCAAAGTTGCCCAGGTGCACGCGCAGCAGGAACTCGCGCTCGCCGCGGGCGCGCTCCATGGCGGCAAGGATGTCCGCCAGGTAGAAGAACGGCTCGCCTTCGCCGCCGTCCACGCGGTGCGCCCTGCCCGCCATGGCGAACTCCAGCAGCACGGCGGCCGTGTAGTCGGCCAGCTGGCGGTCGTGGATCTCGCGCTGCATCAGCGCGTGGCGCACCATCACGTAGAACACCAGCGGCGCGGGCGCCGTGCTGATGCCGTTGCCGCGCACCAGCCCGCGCAGCACGGACGCGTCGTCCAGCAGCGCGTCCAGCCCCTGCTCGCGCAGCCGCTCCTCGCCGCCCGGGCCCACCAGCGACACCAGCATCTCCGCCTCGCGCCTGCCGAACGACGCCCTCACGTTGGGCTTGATCATCTGTTTTCCTCCGCAAACCGGTGTGGGTCTGCCTTCCTGCTACCACGCCACCCGCCCGCCGGGTTCCCTGCGCCGCCCCGCCACATCGATCGCCTTCGCACAGCGGATTTGCAACGGAAATGCCGGAACGTGTGATGCGCCGGGCCCACGCGGTTCGTCCCGTGCCGGATCGCCTCTCCTGCTCGCCGGTCCCGGGCTTGCATCCTCCGTGCACAACGTTTACTTCGCCCGTCCTACACGAAATCTCCGATGAAGCTGCCCCTTCCCCCTTCCTGGCAGGCCCGCCTGGGGCCGGAGCTGGAGAAGCCGTACTTCGCGAAGCTGCGCGACTTCGTGGACGCCGAGCGCCGCCGAGCGACCGTGTATCCGCCGGAGGACGAGGTCTTCACCGCGCTGGAGCTCACGCCGTACGAGCAGGTGAAGGTGATGATCCTGGGCCAGGATCCCTATCACGGGCCCGGGCAGGCGCACGGGCTGGCGTTCTCCGTCCGCCCGGGCGTGCCCAAACCGCCGTCGCTGGCCAACATCTTCAAGGAGCTCAAGGCGGAGATGGGGTGCCCCGTCCCCGGCCACGGTTCGCTGGTGTCGTGGGCGCGGCAGGGCGTGCTGCTGCTGAACGCGGTGCTCACCGTGCGCGAGGGGGAGCCCAACTCGCACAAGGGCAAGGGGTGGGAGAAGTTCACCGACGCCGCCATCCGCGCCGTGGCGGAGCGCCCGGACCCGGTGGTCTTCGTGCTCTGGGGCGGGTACGCGGCGAAGAAGGAGACGCTGATCGGGCCGCCGCACTACGTCCACAAGTCCGCGCACCCGTCGCCGCTCTCCGCCAAACGCGGCTTCTTCGGCAGCAAGCCGTTCACCACCATCAACCGCGAGCTCGAGCGCGCCGGGAAGCCGCCGGTCGACTGGTGCATCCCGGATGGATGACGGGCACGCGGAGCGCGCGGCGCCCCATCAGCAGTAAGCGCGATTTCCGGCGGTCTGTCAACGGTGGGATGACGGACGGGGCGGATGAGAACGGGGAGGCCGAGCAGGCAGCCGGCATTCCGGGGTGGCTGATCTGCGCGATCCCGTTCGCCCTCCCCCCAAGCAGCTTGTGGCGAACGGCCGGGGATGGAGACGAGCGGCCGGCGGAGCGCGGTGAAGCGATCCCGTCCCGACAGTCTGCGGTCAGAAGCGCGAACGATCGTTCGTTGCTCTGGTGGAAGGGCAACGGACGGGACGCTGGAACTCCCGCCGGCCAGCGGACGTAGGACGGCAGAGGGACGCCGATCCGCCTCCGCAGGCGCCCCGAGGTGAACCCGCCACCAATTGCGCAGGAGGTGCCGCATGTTCCAGGTCGTGGCCGGTGAACGCAAGCGCCGGGTCATCAGCCCCACGACGATCGCCGCGTCGGTCGCCGCGCACGTGCTGCTCCTGGGCGGCGCCCTCTATGCCGCCGCGGGCGATGCCGACCCGCCCGATGAGGTGAGCACGGTGATCGACATCGGGCCCTATGATCCCCCGCCGCCGCCCGCCCCGGTGGAGCCGGCTCCTCCGCCCCCGCAGCCGGACCAGCCGGACCAGCCGGCGCCCACGCCGGGTGAGACGCTGGAGCTGCCTTCGCCCACGGAGGTGCCCGACGACATCGCGCCGGAACCGCCGGGCGTACAGCCGGTCGATCCGGCGGCCTACACGGGCGACGGCCCCATCGGCGACGTCATCGGCCCCCCGCCGCCGGAACCGACGCCGCCGACCGGCAACCCGAACCCGCCCCCGGGACCGGACTACGTGCCCGGCGAGCTGGAGGTCGAGGAGCGGCCGGTGCTGAACCGCGACGGTCTGGCGCGGGCGCTGGAGCGGCACTATCCCGCGGTGCTCCGGGACAGCCGCGTCAACGGGCGGGTGGTGATCGAGGTGATCGTGGACGAGGACGGCCGGGTGCGCGAGGGCTCGGCGCGGGTGGTGGAGGCGTCGCACCCCGCCTTTGGCGAGGCGGCGCTGCGCGCGGTGGACCGCTTCCGCTTCCGCCCCGGCAGGATGGCGGGGGTGCCGGTCCCGGTGCGGGTCACCATCCCCATCCAGTGGATGGTCCCCAACTGAAGCGCGATCGGTTCAGGCGATGGACGACGACGAGGGCCCCGGCGCGGTCAGCCGGGGCCCTCGCCGCGTTCCACCACCTCCAGCGCCACCGGGTGCGTCCGCCGTTCGGAGCGTGCGTCCACCACGGTGCGCGCCAGGGTGGCGCCCAGGATGAGCACGCCCCCCGCGACGGACCAGGGGCCGGGCGCCTCGCCGTGCACCAGCCACGCCCACACCGGGTTCACCGTGGGCTCCAGCAGCAGCAGCACCGAGGCCTGCAGCACCGGCACGTGGCGTATCCCCGAGGTCAGCAGCACGTACGCGGCGCCGATCTGGACGATGCCCAGGTAGGCGATCGCCAGCCAGTCCGCCGGGCCGGCGTCCACCACCGGCAGCGCGGCGGGCAGGCAGGCCAGGAACGCGATCAGGTTGCCGGCCACGACGGTCGGCAGCGCGGAGCCCTCGCCGCCGGCGCGGTTTCCCAGCCACCGCAGCCCCACCAGCGTGAGCGCCCAGACGGCGCCGCTGGCCACCGCGACCAGGTTCCCCGCCCGCGGGTTGGGGGCGGTGTGCAGCGGCGACTGCGCGCCCACGAAGAAGAGCGTCAGCCCCAGCGCCACCGGCACCATCAGCACCACGTCCCGCCGCCGCACCGGCTCCCGCAGCAGAAGCGGCCCGAAGAGCAGCATGTACAGCGGCGCGGTGGACTGCAGGAAGATGGCGTTGGCGGAGGTCGTGAGCTTGTTGGCGATGACGAACAGCACCAGCGTCACCGCGTACGCCACCCCCACCGGCAGCACGTGCCAGGTCCAGCCGCGCCGCGCGGCCGGCATGAGCAGAAAGATGGCGGCGGCCGCCACGGCGGAGCGGAACCCCGCCACCTGCCAGCTGTTCAGCGTGGTGGCCTTGATGGCGGCGCCGCCGGTGGAGAAGAGCAGCGCGGCCGCCAGCAGCTGCAGCCGGGGCATGGTCGGGTTGGGCAAACGCCGCCTCGCGGGCACGGGTGGACACCGAGCGCGGAAGGATGCGGGCGGCGCACCGCGGGGGCAAGTCGCCGGCCGCGCACGTCGCAGGCACGGGGCCTGCGCAGCACCCGCGGCTCCAGACGCTGGACGAACCTTCTGCACGCGGGAGACGGATGATGGGCGACAGCAACGGCCACGCGCCGCACGACGCCACCCCGGCATCGACGGAAAAGAAGCTGGACCAGATGTACGGGCTGGTGGAGGGGATCGAGATCGCGATGTTCACCACGCGCCGCCCGGACGGGCACCTGGTGTCGCGGCCCATGGCCACGCAGGCGCGGGCGGCCGGCGCGGACCTGTGGTTCGTGACCGACGGCGAGGCGCACAAGATGGACGAGCTGGAGCACGACCCTCACGTGAACGTGAGCTACTACCGCGACCGCACGCGCGAATGGGTCTCGGTGAGCGGGACCGCGCGCGTGGTGAGGGACCGCGGCAGGATCCGCGAGCTGTACCGCCCCGACTGGCGCGCCTGGTTCGCGGACGAGGGCGGCGAGCGCGACGGCGGACCGGACGATCCGCGCCTGACCCTGGTGGCCGTGGATGCGCACTCGGTGGTCTACATGAAGAACGACACGCCGCGCCCGGTGGTGCTGTTCGAAGTGGTGAAGGGGATGATCACCGGCCAGCAGCCCAGCGTGGGCGAGACGCACGTCCTGCGGGAAGGCGAGCTGCGCGGCCGGCAGGCCGGCGTCTGACCGATCTGTCTCACACGGCGTCGGCAGGGCCAGCAGAGTCGAGCTCACGCCTCTGTCGACCCGGCTGGCTCCGTGTGAGGCCGTTCCGTTGCCGGGTCGGGAGAAATCACCCCATCACTCCATCACCCCATCACTCCATCACTCCATCACTCCATCACTCCATCACTCCATCACCGCACGCGCTGCCCCTCCCCGCGGCACGGGTTTGGCGGCTGCCGGGGCCGACGAAAAACCCAGCCGACCTCCAGACGGGCAGCGATGGCTTCCGCGACACTCCAGATCGACCTGCAGCAGATCCTGTCCGCCGAGCACCCGGAGCCGTTCCGCGTGCTGGGCATGCACACCGTCTCCATCGGCGGCGAGCTGCGGCTCGTGGTGCGCGCCTTCCTTCCCGGCGCCGAGGCCGTCTGGCTGGCCGACGCCGACGGCCGCGACGTGGGGCCGATGGAGTGCGTGCACCCCGACGGCTTCTTCGAAAGCCTGCTGCCGCGCGGCACCGGCAGCTTTCCCTACCGCCTGCGCATCGACTGGCGGGGGCGCGACCACGCGCAGCTGACGGCGGACCCGTACTCGTTCGGACCCTGCATCAGCGACTTCGACCTCTACCTGATGGGCGAGGGCACCCACCTGCGCCTGTGGGAGGTGCTGGGCGCGCGGCCCATGGAGATTGACGGGGTGGCCGGCGTGGCGTTCGCCGTCTGGGCCCCCGCCGCGCGGCGGGTGAGCGTGGTCGGCGACTTCAACCAGTGGGACGGCCGCCGCCACCCCATGCGGCTGCACCCCGCGCAGGGCGTGTGGGAGATCTTCATCCCCGGCCTGGAGGAAGGCGCCGTCTACAAGTACGAGATCCTGCCGCGCAGCGGGGCGTCGTTCCTCAAGGCGGACCCGCTGGCCCTCGCGGCGGAGCTGCGGCCCAACACCGGCTCCGTGGTGGCCGACCTGCGCCACTACACCTGGGGCGACGAGCAGTGGATGGACAAGCGGCGCGGCGTGGACTTCTGCACCGTGGCCATGACCATCTACGAGGTGCACCTGGGGTCGTGGAGGCGCGTGCCGCAGGACGGCGACCGTCCGCTCACCTACCGCGAGATCGCGCACGAGCTGGCGGACTACGTCACCGAGCTGGGCTTCACGCACGTGGAGCTGCTGCCGGTGATGGAGCACCCCTACGACCCGTCGTGGGGGTACCAGGTGACCGGCTACTACGCCCCCACCAGCCGCTTCGGCACGCCGGACGACTTCCGCTACTTCGTGGACCACCTGCACCAGCGCGGGATCGGGGTCATCCTGGACTGGGTGCCGGCGCACTTTCCCAAGGACGCGCACGCGCTGCGCCGCTTCGACGGCACGGCGCTGTACGAGCACGAGGACCCGCGCCAGGGCGAGCACCCGGACTGGGGGACGCTGGTCTTCAACTTCGGCCGCAACGAGGTGCGCAACTTCCTGGTGAGCAACGCGCTGTACTGGCTGGAGGAGTACCACGTCGACGGGCTGCGGGTGGACGCCGTGGCATCCATGCTCTACCTGGACTACTCCCGCCAGCCGGGGCAGTGGGTGCCCAACCGCTACGGCGGGCGCGAGAACCTGGAGGCCATCGAGTTCCTGCAGCAGCTGAACGCCAGCGTGCGCGACCGCCACCCCGGCGCGCTGATGATCGCGGAGGAGAGCACGGCCTGGCCCGGCGTCACGCAGCCGCCGCACCTGGGCGGGCTGGGGTTCCACCTGAAGTGGAACATGGGGTGGATGAACGACTTCCTGCGCTTCATGCGCGAGGAGACCATCCACCGCAAGTACCACTTCAACCTGCTCACCTTCTCGCTGATGTACGCCTTCAGCGAGAAGTTCATCCTGCCGTTCAGCCACGACGAGGTGGTGCACGGCAAGGGCTCGCTCATCAACAAGATGCCGGGCGACGCCTGGCAGAAGGCCGCCAACCTGCGCCTGGGGCTGGGGGCCATGTGGTCGCACCCCGGCAAGAAGCTGCTGTTCATGGGCGCGGAGCTGGGGCAGTGGCGCGAGTGGAGCGAGAACCGCTCGCTGGACTGGCACCTGCTGGGCGAGCCGCTGCACGCGGGGATGCAGCGGTGGATGCGGGACCTGAACGCGCTGTATCGGGCGGAGCCGGCGCTGTGGGAGAACGACTTCAGCCACACCGGCTTCGAGTGGATCGACTTCCACGACGTGGAGCAGAGCGTGCTCTCCTTCCTGCGCCGGGGCGAGTCGCCGGGGCAGGAGCTGCTCTTCGTGCTGAACTTCACCCCCATCCCGCGGCGCGCGTACCACCTGGGCGTGCCGCACGCGGGCCGCTGGCGCGAGGTGCTGAACAGCGACGCCGACGTGTACGGCGGCAGCAACGTGGGGAACGGCGGGATGGTGGAGACGGTGCCGCTGGCCGCGCACGGGCACGGCCAGTCGCTGCCGCTCACCCTCCCCCCGCTGGCAATCCTGGTGCTGCGGCACGAGGCGGAACGGCCGGTGGACCAGCCTCCGGCCGAAACTCCCGATTCGACTGGCTGACGACGAGAATGGCGACCACGAGAGGAAAGGGCACCACCGGCACCCGCGCCCCGGCCGATCCGGCCGCGGAGGCCGCGCCGCGCGCCCGCCGCACGCGCACCCGCGCGCCGGAGGACGAGATCAGCGGCACGGCGGCGCCGACCGCCGCGGCCAGCCCCGCGCCGGCGGGGGCCGCCACTGCGCGGGGACGGCGTCCGGCCGCTGCCCCGGCCGCGGAGACTCCGTCCGCCCCCGCCGCGCCGAAGCCGCGTGGCGGACGCAAGAAGCGCGAGACGTACACGGAAACGGCGGCGCGGCGCCGGCGGGAGAAGGAGGTGGACCAGCTGAAGGCGGACCTGCGCGCCTTCGCGTCCGCGCGTCCCAGCGGGTGGAACCACGACGACTGGGTCGCCTTCCTGGCGCACCTGGCGGAGCGGGGCCACGACACCAGCAACCACGACGACATCGGCGCGCGGCTGGAACGGGAGCGGCTTTCCGTGGTGCTGGAGGGGATCAACGGGCTGGGCCCCAAGCGCGTGAACGCGCTGGTGGACCGCTTCCACACGCTCTGGAGCATGCGCCACGCGCACCCCACCGAGATCGCCGCCGTCTCCGGGATGACGCGGCCCCTTGCCGAGCGCGTGGCGCAGGAGCTGCTGGCGCGCTATCCCTGAACTGCTGCCAGACAGTGGATCTCACCTGGAGATGCGCGGCGGGCGCGGAG
>DATAAG010000941.1:0-8893 GCA_036260235.1 Longimicrobium sp. | reverse complement strand
GCCGCGATCGCGGCGGGGTCCAGGCCGGCCGCGTCCGCGTCGATCCCCAGCTCGCGGAAGAGGGCGCCGGCCGCCTCCGCCAGCGGCTCTCCGCGCAGGGCGGCCTCCGTCACCCGCTCGCCCACGCGGTGGTGCGCCCGGCGGAACGACATCCCCGTCTCCAGCACCAGCCGGTTGGCCAGCTCGGTGGCGGCGGTGAACCCCTCGTCCGCCCGCCGGCGCATCCGCTCCGGCCGCGGCTCGGCGCCGGCGACGACGAGACGGGAGAGGACCACCGCCTCCGTCACCCCCTCCAGCGCGCCCCAGAGCGGCCGCACCCCCTCGGTGCCGACGGCGACCGAGTTGCTGAACGGCGTGGCGTGCATCGCCACGGCGGCGGCGGTGAAGGCGCCCAGCGGCGCCCCGGCCCGCCCCTGCACGTGCTCCAGGAGGAAGGCGTTGCGCTTCTGCGGCATCATCGAGCTGGAGCCGACCAGGGTGTCGGGGAAGCCGACCAGGTCGAACTCCGCCGTGCTCCAGAGCTGCAGGTCGGTCGCCAGCCGGCTGAGCGTGACGCCCAGGACCGACGCGGCCGAAAGGAGGCGGAGGACCAGGTCGCGCGAGGCCACCGCGTCGATCGAGTGCAGCACGCTCTCCGCGAAGCCGAGGAGCGCCGCCGTCCGCTCCGCGTCGATCGGCACCGTGGTCCCCCCCGCCGCGCCGGCGCCCAGCGGACAGCGGTCGAGGCCGGCGGCCGCGGCCTCGATCCCGTGCAGGTCGCGCAGGAGCGCCACCGCCACGCCGGCCAGGTAGTGCCCGAAGGTGACCGGGAGCGCCGCCTGGTAGTGCGTGTGGACCGGCATCGTGGTGGCGGCGTGGCGCTCGGCGCGGCGGACCAGGACGGCCAGCAGGCGGAGCACCTCGCCGGCGAGCCGGCCGTACGGCTCCCGCAGCCGGAGCCGGAGGACGGTGGCGTTGATGTCGTTGCGCGAGCGGGCGAGGTGCACCGCGCCGCCGGTCTCCTCGCCCAGCGTCTCGACCAGCCAGCTTTCGTAGAGGAGGTACAGCCCGCGCGGCGCCGCGCGCCCCTTCAGCGGCGCGTAGTCTTCCGCGATGAGCCGGTCCATCGCGCTCAGGAGCCGCCGCCCGCGCCCGGGGGGGAGGATCCCGCGCTCCACCAGCATCACCAGGTGCGCCCGGTCGATGCGGACGCAGGACGGGAGCTCGTCGCGGATCGCCCGGTCGGCGTCGTCGCCGAAGACGATCCGGCGCGCGCGCGGGTCCAGCGCCCGGCGGATCCGCCCGGTGTCCTCGCTCACGCCGCCCCCTCCCACGCGCCCGCCAGCGGCGCGGCAGCTTCGTCCGCTTCGTCCGCGCGCGGCGGCCGCGGGCGCGTCGACCCGGACGCGGACGGTGTCGCGGGCGCGCTCGGCGGCGCGGGCGGCGGCGCGGGCCTCGCCGGCGCAGGCGACCACGTGGCCGATGCGGTCGCGGAAGTCGCCGTGCACGTCAAGCTCGTCGCCGGGGCGGCGGTAGGCGCTCACCTCCACCACACCGGGGCGGCCGAGCGCCTCCGACATCCCCTCGATCGCCGCGAGCCGCCCCGCGCCGGGGGCGAAGAGGAAGCGGATGGACGCGTGATGCTGGTGCCCGGCGGCCAGCCCCGGCTCGCGCCCCACCACCAGGCGCAGCGTCTCGCGGATCAGGTCGATCCCCTGGGCGTGGCGCACCAGCTCGGGGATGAAGCCGCCGGCCAGCCGCGGGTTGACCTCCATCGGCACGGCGCGCCCCTCCCGGTCGATCCGCAGCTCCCAGTGCAGCGGGCCCCACCCCAGCCCGAGCAGCTCCGTCCCGCGCGTGACGGAATCGGTGAGCGCCGCCGCGGCCTCCGCCGAGACGTCCGCCGGGTAGTCGTGCCCCGCTTCGACGAAGAAGGGGGGCGCGCCCAGGTGCTTGCGGGTGATCCCCACCACCCGCCCGGAGAAGACCTCGACGGAGAACTCCTCGCCGGCGACGAACGACTCGACCAGGACGCGGGCGCCCTCTCCGCCCGAGGCGAAGAGGAGCGCGGCGTGGGACCCGGCTTCCGCCGGATCGGCGCAGGCGCGCACGCCCACGCTCCCGCTCCCGTCCACCGGCTTGAGGACCACGGGGAAGCCGATCTCGCGCGCCGCGGCCTCGGCCTCGGCCGCCGAGGAGACGGCGCGGAAGGCGGGGGAGGGGACGCCGCCGGCGGCCAGCACCTCGCGCTGCCGCGACTTGTCGCGCGCGGCGCGAACGGACGCCGCGTCCGGGCCGGGGAGGCCGAAGCGCGCCGCCAGCGCCGCCGCGGTGGCGACGAAGTACTCGGAGCTGGAGGTGATCCCGGCCACCCCGGCGGCTCCGCCCCAGCGCGCGGCGATCAGCGCGTGCAGCTCGTCTTCGTCGATGCGCGCGACCACCACCACCTCCGGCGCGCCCTCCTCGGAGAGGTAGGCGTACTTCCCGGGCCGGGTGGTGATCAGCACCGGGTGAAAGCCCATCTTCCGCGCGGTGCGCGCGAACAGCCGCCCCGTCCCGCTGGTGTTGCTCTCCACGAAGAGCAGCGCCCTGTGGGGGGAGCTCGCGCTCATGCCGGCACCAGCTCCGGGCTGGCGGCGGGGCGGTGCATCACCTCGGCGTACGAGCGGCGGCCCCAGCGGAAGAACGCCCACGGGTCGTCGCCGTCGTGGGGATGGTCCCACTCCACCGGCTCGCGCGGGAGCACGTCCAGGCGCGCCCCCTTCGCCTCCAGCCAGGCGTCGTCGTAGACGGTGTCCTGGTAGCGGTACCCCTCGTCGGGGAAGATCACCGCGCCCAGCCGGTCGGGGTTCTCGCGCGCCCACCCGTCGGCAACCAGGTACGCCGCGCCGCTGGTGGCGCCCATGAACAGCGCGTGGTCGCGGTGGAGCTGCCGGGTGGCGCGGAAGGCCTCGGCCGCGCCCACCCAGTGCACCAGGTCGAACGCCGTGTGGTCCACGTTCGGCGGCATCAGCGAGTTGCCGAGGCCGCGCAGCAGCCGCCCGCTCCCGGCGTCGGACTGGCCGAAGATCACGCTGCGGTGCGTGTCCACCCCGATCACCTCGAGCTCGGGGAAGATCAGCCGCAGGTACGACGAGATCCCGCACACGCTGCCGCCCGAGCCCACGGTGCCGATCAGGCAGTCGATGGCGCCGGCCGCGTGGGCCAGCTGCTCGGCGCAGGGGGCGTAGCTCCCCGGGTTGTGCGGGTTGCTGTACTGGCGGGGGCAGAAGCTTCCCGGGTTGTCGGCCAGCACCTGCTCGAGCACGGCCAGCCGCGCCTGCTGGAAGCCGCCGGTGGGCCCCGGCTCGCGCACGATGTGCACGGTGGCCCCCAGGTCTTCCAGCCGCCGCCGGAGCGGGGGGTCGATGGCCGGGTCGCTCACCAGCGTGAGCGGATGGCCGCCCAGCCGCGCCACCATCGCCAGCCCCAGCCCGAAGGTGCCGGAGGTGGTCTCGGCGATCAGCCCGCCCGGACGCAGCGCGCCCTCTTCCAGCGCCTTGCGGACGATGAAGCGCGCCGGAAGGAGCTTCATCAGCGGGAAGGCCAGTCCGATCAGGTTGGGCCGGAGCCAGACCAGGCGGGGAAGCGCGAGCGCGTCCACGAAGCTGGCGTTGATCAGGGGACCGCTCACGCGGCAGCCTCCGGGTGCGAGGCGAGCTCGGTGGAAAACTCCCAGCTCGCGGAAAAGCCCAGCCGGCGCAGGCCGGCCCGCGCGCACTCGATCCGCTCGGCGGCCCCGGCCCCGGGCTCGAAGAGGAAGCCGGCCACGGTGCCGCTGTGCGCCACCTGCACCCCCAGCGCGCCCGCCTCCTGCGCGAGCCGGAGAAGCTCGGGCATGTGCCGCTTGGGGCGGTGGCGCTGCATGATCAGGGTGCTGCCGGTGGCCACGCGCCCCAGCAGCCCGGGGTCCTGCTCCTCCACCGCGCGGCACAGCAGCCCCAGGATCGCGCGGTAGGCCTCGATCTCCCACGCGCTGTAGGGGACGGGGGGCAGGGTGAGCGTCGCCACCCCCTGCTCGCCCTCGGTGTTGAAGCCCAGCACCCGCACCGCGGGAAGGGGCCCGCCCAGGTCCAGCAGCACGCGGCCGCGGCGCTGCGCGAACAGCACCGCGCGGCCGGGGCCGAACATCAGCGAGTCCGACGCGGTCTCGGCGGCCACGGCCAGCGTCGCGATCCACTCCGGCTCCAGCGCCGTGCCGAAGGCGTCGGCCACCGCGCGGATGGTGGCCAGCACGTCGGTGGTCGACGAGCCGCACCCCCACTGGACCGGGACGTTGCTCTCGATCCGGATCGCCCCGCCCCACCCGGTGCGGCCCAGCGCGTCCAGCGCGAGCCGCGCGGCGGCGCGCGAGCGGAGGCGGTCGCCCGGCTCCACCGTGAGCGGCCCCGAGCGCAGCGGACGGAAGCGGACGCGCGTGCGGTACAGGGTGCACGGGAGGGTCACCAGCCCGTGCTCCACCGTCCCGTCGCTGGAGTAGAACATCCCCTGCACGATCTCGCCATGGTGCGCGTGGATCTCGCTGTGCCCCACGCGGAACTCGCTCACGGGCGCCGGAAGGCGCAGCGCGGCCGGCGCGGCGTGCGCGTGGCCGGCGGCGGGGGTGGTGCGGGTGCCGATGCGGAGTGCATGCTGCATGGCTCAGGTCAGGTCAGGTGTTTTCCGGCAGCGACCGGAGCGGCGCGGAAAGCGCCGCGATCTCGTGGTCCACAACCCCCGCGCCGCACCATTCCATCACCGCCATGGCGCTCCACATCTTGTGCTGGGCCTGCACCCAGGCCAGGCTCTGCGGCCCGTCGAGCACCTCGTCGTCCACGTCCTCGCCGCGCACCGCCGGAAGGTCGTGCAGGAACACCGTCCCCCGCTTCGACACCCGCTCCATCAGCGCCCGCGTGACGGCGAACGGCCCGAAGGCGGTCTTCCACTCGGGGTCCGACTTCCCCACCCCCATCTCCTGCCAGCGGCTGGTGTAGACCGCGTCTACCCCGCGCGGGAAGGAGCCGGCGTCGTGCGTCTCTTCCACCGTCGCGCCGTACTCCGCGGCCTGCGCCTGTGCAATGGCCAGCGTCCGCCGGTTGAGCCCGTACCCCCCGGGCGTGGCCAGGGTCAGCCGCGTCCCGCGGATGCGGCTCATGGCCAGCGCCAGCGCGGCGGCGGTCTTGTTCCCCTCGCCGCAGTACAGCACGTCCAGCCCCTCCAGCCGCCCGAAGTGCTCCAGGAGGGTGGCCAGGTCGGCCAGCGCCTGCGTGGGGTGCTCGTCGGAAGAGAGCGCGTTGACCACCGACATCCCCGGGTGCGTGGCGAAGGTCTTCATCTCGTCCACGCTCTCGTTCGTGCGCATCACCAGCACGTCCAGGTACCCGGCGAAGGTGCGGGCGGTGTCTTCCAGCGTCTCCCCCGTGTTAGTCTGCAGGTCGGCGGGGCCGAAGGTGGCCACGGTGGCCCCCAGCCGCCCGGCGCCCACCACGAAGCTGGTGCGGGTGCGGGTGGAGGTCTTGCGGAAGTAGACGCCCACCGTGCGGCCGCGGAGCGTCTCCGGGGCGGTGGGGGCGTGCTTGATCCGCACGGCGCGCCGGGCGAGGTAGAGCACCTCCTCCGGCGACAGGTCCAGGATGGAGAGGACGTGCCGGGTCTGCTCCGCGCCCGGGCGAAGGGCGACGGCGGGGATCCGGAAGAGGCCGGGTGCGGGCTCGGCGTGCAGCGTCATTGCGCGCGATCTGTTGGGTGATGGTTGTGACGCGTGTCGGGACTCCGGGTTCCGCGCGGGATCCGACCCTGGCTCCTTTCGCCGCGCAAGCTCTGATGCGGCAGAAGGTTCCGTGCACCGCGCCCTCGGGATGGACCGCGGGGGGGAGTCTGGCAGCACCTGATCCGGACGACGGCGGCAGGGACCGCGGTTCGGCAGCTCCCGCTCAGGCCGCGGGAAGGGACTGGTCGTCCACCGGTCGGGGCACCGTGAGCGGCGCGGATGCGGGACGTTCACGAGCTCCGGCGCCGGCGCGGAGGGCCCGCGCGAGCGCCGCGGCGCCCCGCCGCATCAGGCTTCCTGGGTCTGCTTCCGCAGACTCTTCGGCGTCATGTCGGTCCACACCTCCTTCACGTACGCCAGGCACTCCTCCCTGGAGCCCGGCTTGCCCACGGCCGACCAGCCCAGGGGGATCTCCTTGTCCGCCAGCCAGAGCGAGTACTGCTCCTCGTGGTTGACCAGGACGATGTAGGTGCGGGTGTCTTCCGTCGCGTCCGTCGGCATGCGTCGCCTCTCGCTGTTCGGGGGGGGGCGGGAACGGCCCGGCGCCGTGGCCCGGAAGCGTGGAAGCGCTCCGGAGCGTGCGTGGATGCGACTCAGCTTCGGGCTCGGGGCCGCCGGGCGTCCCGTTCGCGATGGGGAAGGCGTCGTCCCCCTCCGGCGCGAACCGTGCGCGCACCGGCGCGTAACGCTCGACGCGGCCGGGTGAACGTCCCCGGTTCGTCTGGAAAAGCTAATCGTTATTCGCCGATAAACGCAACCCGCAGCACAAAGTGCGGCTTTGCTGACACGGCTCGAAAGGTGTGAGAATCGAGACGCCAACCGTTTCGGCGGGCGGCGGAGCTGGGGCGGCGCCCGGGCCGCGCCGCCCAGGTGGGCAGGGACTTCTCGTACCAGGCGGCGCTGCGTGTGCGCAGGAGCGAGCGGACCTCGCTGATGATCGTCGGAATGCAGGGTCTTTGCGAGCACCTGGGCTTGCGCGCGAGCACGTGGCCTTCGTGCTGTCGCAAACGTTCGTGTGCTCCCGCGCGGCCGGGCTGCTGCCTCCCGTGCTGTCCGTCGTGACGAGCCAGGATTCCGCACGGCGCGGATCAGCCCCGGGCAGGCGTCGAACGCCGTGCGCGCCGACGCCAGGTCGAGCTGCTCGCGGATGGTGTGCGCCAGCGCCCCGGCCCCCGGCGCGAAGCCGATGCTGGCGGGCGCCTCCGCGAGGAGATCCCTTTCGACGCCGTGGTGCCGTAGCCGTTCCCCCTTGCCGGTCGGCGGCCCATCTCTGAGTCACTCCGAGGGGCTCCTCGTCCTCAAGGACGGGAAGTGGGTCGTCCTGCGCGTCCCCTACCCCATGGGGTTCTACACCAAGTGGTTGGACGGCCGCATCGACGACCCGGACGCCGGCTGGACGGGGCGCGGTCTCTGGGCCGCCATCAGCACGTGAGTTACGGTGGGGGCTTTTCTGTTCCCAATGTCCAGCTCAGCGGCTCCGTGCGTAAAATTGTGTGAATGAGAGTGGAAAACGGCGTGGAATATTGGGAGCCGGCTTACGACACGGCCGAAGTGCACCGGCTTCCTGCTTTTCTGTAAGGCCCCAATCCCTGCTGTAGCTTACATCACTTGCAATCTTCCTCGCCGTGGCTTAGCTCAGTCATCCGGCCAGCGGCTAAACAAGCCGTAGGCCGATAGTTCGAGCCTTCACCACCAGCTCGCCGGGTTGCACATCATACCTGGCGCTCGCACCTGGGTTTTTCTGCAGCCAAGGTCGTGCGTAGAATCGTGCGGACGGGGCAGACGCTGATCGTCTCCCAATCGCACTCCCAGCGGTCGTGCTGCAGAGGCTGTCCTCACGCTCGATCAGCAACTCGCAGCGGCACAAGCCATTCCGAATGCTGCTCACTCCGGAACTCCACTACCTGTGTGCGAGGCTCCAAAGTGCATGGAGTGGCTGCCCGGCGCCTCACGCGCGAGCCAGCCCGAGTGCGATGCCGACCGTCAGATCTCCACCCGCCGGAATTGTCGAATTTACCTCATCGTAAAGCACCTGGTCACCGCAGCACACGAACGACTCTCCCGCGTCATACCGCCTAATCCGGTGCGCATCTTTTGTGTCAAGTTTCAAGGAGAACTGTTAGTGGACAAGTGGAGGCGCAAACCAGCCAATCGTGGCAAACACAAATCTTTTCATCAGGTATGAGTGAGGTTGGTTGTTTCCTGGCAAGCCTCTAATCCGACAGGAAGTCATAAAAAGCCAATATATTTCCGCTAGACTATGACGGGAGGCGTTGACACGAGACAAGCGCCAGGTTATGGTGTATTCCGCTAGTTTTTGGACACCGCATGGCTTCATGTCTTTTTGGACTCCGCGTAGTTTCAGATCCCTCCAGATCAAAGACTGTGCGGTCGGGCGCCAGAGATAATTGGACCGCCTCCCCCGCCTCAGTCACCGAGGCGGTGGGAGGCTGTCTCCCTCTCAGGCCGGGCCATCAGCGAGTCTCGGGAATCGCGTGAGCTGGCAAGACAAGGGATGCTGCGGGGCACATGGGCTCCGCAGTTTCACGTCTTGGGCGGGATTTTTCGAGGGAACAGGCCATGGACGTGGTTGCTGGTCAGACGTTCTCCGCACCGCTGTCGGTAACCCTGAGCGCGTCCGGGCGGAGCTGCCGGCGGACGAGACCGAGCAGGCGCTGGCCGAGATCTGGGCGGAGGTGCTGCGCGTGGACCGGGTGGGCGCCGGGACAACTTCTTTGAGCTGGGCGAACACTCGCTTCTGGCCAACGCAGATGGTTTCGCGAGTGCGGCAGGTGCTGGAGGTGAAGGTCGCCGTCGGTGTGCTGTTCACCCGGCCGGTGCTCAAGGACTTCGCCCTGGAAGTGATGGACGCCCGGCTCGCCCAGGTGGACCCGGACGAGCTGGCGCGGCTGCTCGCGCTCCTCCGCGAGTCCACCGTCGCATGACCTCCCACTTTCCCCACGCGCTCCGCATCGAGCGGGGCGGTTCGCCGACACTGCGGGCGAGCGGCCGGCTTGCCGGCGCACCCAGCCGCCCCCGCCGCGCGGAATCCACCCGCGGCATCGAATTCTTCCCTCGTCCGGCCGCTTCGCCGGGCGCGAGGGGATCCGTGCGCGTTCCACACAC
>DATAAG010000940.1:0-7254 GCA_036260235.1 Longimicrobium sp. | reverse complement strand
GCCGGATCTCCTCCATCTGCCGAAAGAGCGGCAGCCCCAGCGCCACCACCGCGGGTCCGAGCAGAAAGGTCAGCACGCGGCCGCCGCGGTCGTACGCCGCGTACTCGATCCCCAGCCCCTGCAGCGTGGCGATCAGCACCACGATGGAGACGAGCACGGGGTGCAGCAGCACGGCCCCCAGCCGCCGCTGCACCCGCCGCGCGGCGGCGTAGACGGCCAGCGTGGTGACGATCGCCAGGACCGCGGCCCCTGCGTCAGCCACGGCGTTCCAGCCGCTGCTGCGTCCACCCCACCACCAGCAGCACCGCCACCGTGCTTGCCGCGGCGCCGGCCGTGATCGGCAGCCACTCGCGGCGCAACAGGCCGGCGTACGTCATCACTCCCACGCCCGCGGGGACGAAGAGGAGCGCCATGTTGCGGATGAGCAGCTCCGCCGCGGGCCGCACCACGCGCTCCGGGATCCAGCGCAGGCGCAGCGCCGAGGCCAGCATCAGCATCCCCACCACGCTTCCCGGCAGCGGCAGCCGCCCCGCAGCCGCCAGCGTATCCCCGATCCACAGGAAGGCGAGCAGGATCAGCAGCCCCAGGGCGTAGTGCGCGGCTTGCCTGCCGCGAGTCAGATCAGGCATCGAGGGTCGAGCTCGCCCGCAGCAGTGCGCGGAGGCGGACTTCGTGGCGTTGCAGCAGCGGTGTCACCGCCGGAACGGCGGCACGCGCGCTGGTTCATCGGCACAAGCTCTCGCCGCCCCCACGCCCGGGCAAGCGGGCGGTGGGAAACAAAAGGCTTGATCCGGCGCCTGGCCTGCCAGTACATTAGCACGTGCTAGTGCACTAGCAGGTCTCCGCCCTACGCCCACCCTTGCCTGCGAGCCATCCGATACCCATGCACGTCAAGCACTTAGCTGCCGCCGCCACGGCCGCCCTTCTCCTCGCGCCTTCGGCCGCCGCGCAGAACTACGATCCGGCATCCGGCCAGAGCCCGCTGGTGCTGCTGGCCGTGCCCGGCGACGGAATCGCCTACTACGAAACCAGGGAGCGGGCGCGGGCGCTGTTCGCGGCGCAGCAGTGGGCGCAGGTGGAGCCGCTGGCCGAGCAGCTGGTGCGCGACTATCCGCGCGATCCCGAGAACTGGTTCATGCTCGCCCGCAGCAAGGCGCGGCTGGGCAAGTGGGCGGAGGCCGCCCCCGCGTGGGAGCGCGCCGGTCCGCTCAACTGGTACCGCGTCGCGTACACGCACCTGCAGCGGGGCGACCGGCGCACCACGCTGGACATCCTGCGGCAGACGATCTTCGAACGGCGCGGCTTCTTTCGCACGGAGCTGTACGACTGGCCGGAGTTCCAGACGCTGCATGGCGACCCGGAGTTCATGGAGATGATCGGCCGGCCCGACACCACCGGCTGGACGCGCGAGCAGGGGTGGGCGTTCGACGTGGACTTCCTGCTGCAGGAGATGTGGCGGGTGAACCCCGACTTTCGCGGCCTGCCGCTGCCGGCGGAGGTGGTGCGGCGCCACGAGCAGCTCAAGCGCGACATCCCGCGCCTGTCGGACGAGGAGATCTTCGTGGGGATGGCGCGGATGCTGGCGCCGCTGCACCAGGGGCACATCGCGCTCTGGAACCCGCCGGGGAACCGCTACCTGCCGGTGCGCTTCTACGCGTTCCCCGACGGGCTGTACATCATCGAGGCGGCGGACCCGGCGCTCTACGGCGCCCGCGTCGTCGCCTTCGGCGACACCCCGGCGGACGAGGCGCTGCGGCGGCTGTCGGAGACGGCGAGCGTCGACGGCGACATGCAGTACCTGTGGGGCGTCTCCAACCTGGCGCAGTCGGCGTATCTCAAGGGGCTGGGCCTCACGCCGTCGGCGGATTCGGTGCGCATGACGCTGCGGGGGCGGGACGGGAGGACGCGAACGGTCACGCTGGCGACCACCGCGACGGAGCCGGAGGGGCGGCAGGACCGCATGGTCGCGCCCGCGGGCGTTCCCGCGCCGCTCTATCTGCGCGACATCGCCGAGCCGCAGAAGCACTGGGAGACACCGCTGCCGGAGCACGACGCGCTTTACGTGCAGGTGAACAACCTGGTGGACGAGGAGAACGAGACGCTGGCGCAGTTCGGCCTGCGGCTGTGGAGCGTCGTCGACTCCGTCCGTCCGCGGAACCTGATCCTGGACCTGCGCCACAACAACGGCGGCAGCACCTCGCTCTATCCGCAGCTCCTGCGCACCCTCGTCGCCTTCAGCCGGCCGGAGGGGAACCAGGTGTACGTGCTCATCGGGCGGCGCAGCTACTCGGCGACGGGCAACTTCGTCACCGACCTGGAGCGGCTGGTGGACCCCGTCTTCGTGGGCGAGGCCAGCAGCGAGTGCTGCAGCCTGTACGGCGATCCCACCGGCGTCCGCCTTCCCTACAGCGGCACGCAGGGCGAGCTCACCGCGCTCAAGTGGATGCTGAGCGAGCCGTGGGACCACCGCCGCGAGATCAGCCCCGAAGTCCCCGTGCAGCTCACCGCGGAGGCCTACTTCGCGGGCCAGGACCCCGCCATGGACGCCATCTTCCGCCTGATCGCCCACCGGCGGAACGCGTCGCGATAACGGAAAAGCACTCACGCAGAGCAGCAGAGTCGCAGAGCAGCAGAGGACGGATTGTTCTCCGCTGCTCTGCCTCTCTGCTGCTCTGTGTGAGTGCTGTTACATCCCCGCCCTTGATATGAAACTGCGTTGGTTACAGATTCACGGCGTGCGAGCTTTTCACACGGGCTAAGGGATCGGGGGGAACGATGGAGCGACGGACGCTGGGGCAGGGGCTGCGGGTGTCGGCGATGGGGCTGGGATGCATGGGGATGAGCGACTTCTACTCCGGCGGCAGCGAGGCGGAGTCGATCGCCACCATCCACCGCGCGCTGGAGCTGGGGATCGACTTTCTGGACACGGCCGACATGTACGGCCCCTTCACCAACGAGCGGCTGGTGGGGCGGGCCATCCGCGACCGCCGTGACCGGGTGGTGCTGGCCACCAAGTTCGGCAACGAGCGCTCGGAGACGGGCGAGTACCTGGGTATCCGCGGCGACCCGGCGTACGTGCGCCAGGCGTGCGACGCCTCGCTGCAGCGGCTGGGGGTGGACCACATCGACCTCTACTACCAGCACCGCGTGGACGACAAGGTGCCCATCGAGGAGACGGTGGGGGCGATGGCGGAGCTGGTGAGCGCCGGGAAGGTGCGGTACCTGGGGCTCAGCGAGGCCGCGCCGCACACCATCCGCCGCGCGCATGCCGTGCATCCCATCGCCGCGCTGCAGACGGAGTGGTCGCTGTGGACGCGCGACGTGGAGGAGAACGGCGTGCTGGACACGGTGCGCGAGCTGGGGATCGGGTTCGTGGCCTACAGCCCGCTGGGGCGCGGCTTCCTCACGGGGCGGTTCCAGCGCGTGGAGGACCTGCCCGAGGGCGACTGGCGGCGCAACCACCCGCGCTTCCAGGGCGAGAACTTCCAGAAGAACCTGGACCTGGTGCGCGAGGTGGAGGCGATCGCGGGGGAGAAGGGCGTCACGCCGTCGCAGCTCGCGCTGGCGTGGGTGATGGCGCAGGGGCAGGACGTGGTGCCCATCCCCGGCACCAAGCGCGTGAAGTACCTGGAGGAGAACGCCGGCGCGGCACGGGTGGAGCTTTCGGAGGATGACCTGCGGCGTATCAGCGACGCGTTCCCCGTTGGCGCCGCGGCGGGGACGCGCTACGCGGAAGGCGGGATGCGGACGGTCAACCGCTGATCCGCCGGCAGGTCTTCCGTCCGCACACGCCGCCGCCCCGATCCGGTTCAACTGCCGGGCCGGGGCGGCGCGCTGCGCACCATTCCGCAGCGGGTGATTGGCGCCCTCCCGTTCCCGCCGCCCCGACGGTGCGCCGCAGGTGCTTGCGATGGAACGAGATGGCGATCGGCCCGGCGGCGGTGCCGGGGCAGGTATGCGCGTTGCCCTGAGCGCAGCCGGCGGCCGCATCCGCCGAAACGTCCGTTCCCGCGCGCTGCCCGCTCGTCCCGTCGCGGCGCCGGTCGTCACGCCGCAAGCCTCGTTCGAACCACCACCCCGCAACGGGAGGCACCCGACCGCGAAATTGCTCCGGCCCAACCCATGGTCCGCCAGCCCCATCCCTGCGCGGATTCAACCCCATCCCCCCGTCGGAATCCACCATGCACACATTTTCGATCCGCCCGCGCCCCCGCGCGCTGGCCTGCGCCGCCGTCCTGTCCCTCGCCGCCGCCTGCGCCGACGCGGGGCAGCCGCTGGCGCACCCCTCCGCCGGCCCTTCCGCCGCCACCAGCGGCGGCGATCAGTACGTGGACGTCTCGGAGACGCACGTTCCCGCCACGATGGGCAGCAGCATGGACGCGCAGGCGTTCGACGCGGACGGCGACGGCGACCTGGACCTGCTCATCGCCAAGGAGGTGCAGCGCAACGTCCTGCTGCTGAACGACGGCACGGGGCGGATGATGGATGCCAGCGACGCGCGACTGCCGTTCACCGCCCACGACAGCGAGGACGTGGCGGTGGCGGACTACGACCGCGACGGAGACCTGGATGCCGCCATCGCGGCCGAAGACGACCGGATGAGCGAGCTGTACCTGAACGACGGGCTCGGCGTCTTCACCGCCGCCAACGACCGGCTTCCCGCCCGGGGCGTGGCCCAGTCCGTGATCGCGGCCGACGTGGACGCCGACGGCGATGCGGACCTGCTCTTCGGCAACCACGGGCAGAACTTCCTGTTCGTCAACGACGGCGCCGGATGGTTCGCCGACGAGACGGGCCAGCGCCTCCCCGCCGTGGACGACCTAACGCAGGACCTGGAGGCGGGCGACGTCGACGGGGACGGCGACCTGGACCTGGTGGTGGGGAACGTGGACGACAACCGCCTGCTGCTGAACGACGGGCGCGGCTTCTTCGCGGAGGCGGCTCCCGGGCGGCTTCCCCTGCGCGCCGCAATCGAGGAGACGCGCGAGGCCGACCTGGCGGACGTGGACGGCGACGGCGACCTGGACCTGTACTTCGCCAACGTGCCCTTCGTGGCGGGGGCGGACCCGCAGGACCGGCTGCTGGTCAACGACGGCCGCGGCTGGTTCACGGACGAGACCCACGCGCGCATCGGCCGCGAGAACGCGTACACGATCGATGCGGAGTTCACGGACGTGGACGATGACGGCGACCTGGACCTGGTGACGGCGAACCTCAACGAGTCCAAGGCCTTCAAGGTCTTCCTGAACGACGGGACGGGCGTGTTCAAGGAGGCCACGAGCTCCGTCTTTCCGGCCGGCCTCGCCGAGCACGGCGTGGACATCGAAGTGGCCGACTTCAACGGGGACGGCCGCCTGGACATGTACCTCTCCAGCTACGTGCGCCCGGACGGGATGGTCTTCCGGCGGCCGTAGGACGTTCGCCGGCGCGGTGGACGCGGATCGCTCCCGGGCGGTCCGCGGGAGCGGGAGGAGCGTGGGTCCCGGCGGGGACCACGCTCCTTCTGCCGAGGCGGGGGAACGTCCAGCGATGCCGGGTGGCGTCCGCCCCCGTTGACGCCGCCCCGCCGACGGCGAAGATTGCGCGCTTCACGCCCTGCCGGAGAGCCGATGCACGCCCCGTCCATCCACGACACCGTGACCTTTCTTCGCGAGCGCATCACCCGCGCGCCGCACGCGATCCTCGTGCTGGGGAGCGGGCTGGGCGGGATGGCGGACGAGATCGAGGACGCGGTGCGCATCCCCTTCGGTGAGATCCCGGGCTTTCCGCGCCGCACGCAGGAGCTGGCGGGGCACGCCGGGCAGCTGGTGGCGGGGCGGCTGGAGGGGGTGGAGGTCGCGGCGATGCAGGGCCGCTTTCACCTGTACGAGGGATGGCAGCCGGCGGACGTGGCGCTGCCGGTGCGCGCCCTGGCCGCCCTGGGCGCGGCGACGATGGTGGCCACCAACGCCGCCGGCGGCATCCGCCCCGGGTTCCAGCCCGGCGACCTGATGCTGATGGCGGACCACGTCAACATGATGTTCCGCAACCCGCTCATCGGCCAGACGGTGCCGGGCGAGGAGCGCTTTCCCGACATGTCGGACCCGTACGACGCCGGCTTTCGCCGCATCGCCGAGGAGGTCGCGCGCGACCTGCGCATCCCCCTGGTGCAGGGGGTGTACGCGGCGGTGCTGGGGCCCAGCTACGAGACGCCCGCGGAGATCCGCATGCTGGCGCGGATGGGCGCGGACGCCGTGGGGATGTCGACGGTGCCCGAGGTGCTGGTGGCGCGGGCGATCGGCATCCGCTGCCTGGGGATCAGCTGCATCACCAACCTCGCCGCGGGGCTGGGGGGCGAGCGGCTGTCGCACGACGAGGTGATGGAGGTGGGGGCGCGGGTGCGCGACCGCCTGGCGGCGCTGGTGCGCGGTGTGCTGCCGCGCATCGCGGGGCTCAACCGCCCGTCGGAGGCGGCGGCCTGATCGCGAATCTTTCGGCGGGGCTCCGCCGTAGGCACCCCGCATCGCCGCTCCGGCGATTCGATCCCTGACCATCCAGCCCGTCCAGCGGGCTTTTCGCGCACTGCGTGGAGGAAATGATGTCCACCAACGAATCCATCGTCATCGGCCTGGCGATCTTTCTGGGTATGATGGTCGTGCTGATTCCCATTACCGGGCTCACGCTGCGATTCGCCCTGCGCCCGCTGATGGAGGCGATCGCGAGCTACCGCGAGATGCAGGGCGCCAACGAGGCGCAGCAGCTGCTGGAGCGCCGGTTCGCGCTGATGGAGGACCAGGTCCAGAGCATGGACCGCTCGCTGCGCGAGCTGCTGGAGGAATCGGAGTTCCGCCGGGACCTGGAGAGCGGCCGCCAGCAGGCGGCGGCCGCGCTTCCCGCCCCCGGCGTTCCCGCGCCCGCGCAGGCGCAGCAGGCCGCGCAGGCGGATCCGCTGGCGCGCTGAGGGCCCGCCCCCGGCCTCGCCTGGGCTCGTCCACCCCCTCCCGCAAACTGCGCGGGAGGGGGCACTGCTGTCCGGTTAGATGTTGAATAGTTGCAACTGGTTAGGATCGGGGAGGGCCGGGGTTGTGTAATCGAGCGCTGAAAGTGCCTGTCGTAGCTCGATTCTTTCGCAGTTGTGGACGCTCAGGATCTGTAGCAAAGTGTAGAGATCCGGCTTGAGATCGAGCCGTTTCTTAACGATGGCAACCAGCACGTAGACGGAGATCGCGATCCAGATCTGTGTGCGGACAGCATTGGGAGAGCGACCGTAGAAGG
>DATAAG010000939.1:0-5942 GCA_036260235.1 Longimicrobium sp. | reverse complement strand
GCGGCGGTCCTCCGCCGGCGGGCGTGCGTCGTTTCCGGGGCGCGTCACCGTGGACGCCGGGTCCGCCCGAGCCTGCCGGCGATCAGCATCGGTACGGTGATGATCCCCACGATCCACCACACGCTGGAAGGGTGGCCCATGTTGACGGTCCACCCCCACGACGGCACCCGCTTGGGCACCCACGCGCGGGTGTCGCGCTTGCTGAAGTACACGCCGAACACCGGGTGCGACCAGTTGGCCGCGTTCTCCCACTCCGCCCGGTTGACCTCGTCCCGTGTCATCGTCGTCTCCCGTCCGGCCGCTGCCGGCCGCTCGTTCAGGTTCGGCGCGCGTCATGGGAGCGCGCCCGGGGGATTGATACGCAACGGGATCCGGAACGTGTCGCAGCTCACGTGGTTCGCACGGGAAAGGCCGGGTGAGCGGGATGCGATGGTGTCCGGAGAAAGGCTCGAAAGGCTTGTTGGTCCCCGGGGCCAGAGGTAGTATGGGACGTGGACCCGGACGGCTGAATCCCTCTCATCTCGACGGGAGGAACCCTGCCATGAGCGTGGAATCCTTTCTGAGCACCACCGAAGGCGTACTCACCGCCCTCACCGGGCTGGTCGCCGCTCTCATCGCCCTGGTCAAGCTCATCCACGAAGTTCGAGGGCCGGCCGCGGAGGCCGCCGTGGAGGTGCCCGGCCAGGCGTCGCCGCCCGCGCCGCGCCCGCACCGGCGGCGTGAATGGCCGTTCTTCGCGGGTATCGTGGTCCTCCAGACGTTCGTGATCCTCACCTCCGCGTCCATCGGGCGCTACGCGTACTCCGCGCGCCCCTCGGCGGTCGAGGCCTCTCTGCCCGAGGTGGAGATCACCACGCCTCTGCCCGGGCAGCCGGTGGAGCTTCGTCTCTCTCCGGAGGGCTCCGGCGCGTTCTCGGTCAGCGGGAGCTCATCCGGCGTAGCGGACGACCTGGACCGGCGCGTGTACGTGCTCATCCACCCGGAGGATCCGTGGGCGGCGGGGTGGTGGGTGCAGAGCCAGGCGACCGTGGACCCGCGCAGCGGAGAATGGACATCGCGCAACTGGTTCGGCGACCGGAAGTTCACGCCCGCGCCCGGGCACCGCCTGCAGCTGGTGGCGGTGGTCACCCGTCCCCATGCGGTCACCTTCGTGAACGATCCCAAGGACCTGCGCCCCGTCGCGCAGTCCAGGGTGGTGCCGATCACGGTGGGCGCGACCCGGCCGGAGTGACGCCCGGCGCGGGGGGCGCTACTCATTCGCGGCGGCCGTGTACGGCTGGAACTCGCAGCCGGGGCGAGTGGGGAGGTAGACGACGCGCGCCGCGCTGGCCGTGTCCGCGGCCTCGGCGTACACGCCCACGCCGCGGTACTCCCCGACCTTCGTGATCTCGGGGATGGCGAGGACGCGGGGAAAGCCGTACCTGGCGTACGGGCGCCCGCGGAAGCGGATGGGCTCGCGGTTCACGTACCAGCCCGCGACCGACGCGTATTCCCCCGTCAGCGGCGCCAGCGTGGTGATCGGCAGCGAATCCACGGTCTGCAGCTCGCCGATCCTGAGGTTGTAGCGGGCGGGGACCTCGCGCAGCTGGCCGTTCCGGACGAAGCAGATGGTGATGCACCGGCAGTCCTCGGCGGGGGGCGGAGGGTGTCTGCGCGCGGCGGGGGCCGGGGCCGGCGCGGCCTGCGGCGCCTCCGGGGGCGCGTTCGGACCGCACGCGGCGCAGAGGGCGGCGATCAGCGGAACGGCGATCGGACGCATGCCATCCCTCCTCGTGAGGTGCCGTCGATCAGCCCAGCACGGCCGCGCCCGCGGTGGCGCCGGCGCCGAAGGAGACGAGCAGGATGGGCCGGCCGTCGGCCGCGCGCCCGGAGCGCAGGGCTTGGTCGAGGGCGATGGGCACCGTCGCGGCGCCGGTGTTGCCGCAGCGGTCGATGTTGACGTAGACGCGCTCCGGGTCCAGCGCCATCTCCCGGATCAGCCCCTCGATGATGCGCAGGTTCGCCTGGTGGGGCACGACCAGCCCGACGTCCTCCAGGGCGAGGCCGGCGGACTCCACCGCCGCGCGGGCCTGCTGCGCCATCGTCCGCACCGCCGCCCTGAAGAGCCGCGTCCCCTCCATCCGCAGCAGGTGCGAGCGCTCTTCCAGCACCCGCGCGTCGAACGGCCGCAGCGCGCCGCCGGCCGGGCGGGTGAGGGCGTCCGCCAGCCGCCCGTCCGCCCACCAGCTGGTGGAGCGCACCGCCAGCGGCCCCTCGCCGCGGGCCAGCACCACCGCGCCCGCCCCGTCGCCGAAGAGCGGGCCGGTGGCGGGATCGGCGCGGTCGGTGACCGTCGACAGCTTCTCCACGCCGACGACCAGCGCGGCCCGGCCCTTTCCGGCGCGCAGGAGCGACTCCGCCAGCACCAGCGCGTAGATCCACCCCGCGAACCCGGCCTCCACGTCCAGGCAGGCCGCGCCCCACGCGCCCAGCGCCGCCTGCAGCTCGCAGGCGGTGGGCGGCGTCAGGTGGTCTGGCGTGGTGGTGGCGACGATGACGGCGCCGAGCGCGTCCGCGTCCAGGGCGGCCGAGGCGAGCGCGGCGCGGGCGGCGTGGCCGGACATGGCGGCCGCCCCCTCGTCGTCGGCGGCGATGCGGCGCTCGCGGATGCCGGTGCGGCGGACGATCCACTCCTCCGTCACGCCGGCGAGCGCCGCCGCCTCCGCGTTCCCCAGCACCCGCGCGGGGAGGTAGCCGCCGGTGCCCGCCACGCGCACCGGGAGGGCGGGCCCGCCCGGCACCGCGCTCAGGCGGAGGCGCGGTCGATCAGCGCGTCCAGGCGGGGCTTGGGAACGGCGCCCAGCTCGCGCGCCACCTCCCGCCCGCCCCGGAAGACCATCAGCGTCGGGATGGAGCGGATGCCGAACCGCTGCGAGACCCTGGGGTTGGCGTCCGTGTCCACCTTGGCGACCAGCACGCTCCCCGTGCGCTCGCGCGCCGCCTGGTCCAGCACGGGCGCCATCATCTTGCACGGCCCGCACCAGTCGGCGTAGAAGTCCACCAGCACGGGAACGGGCGAATCCGCCACCACGCGGTCGAACTCCGCGTCCGTCAGGCGCACGGGCCGGTCCAGCGGGATCGGCCGCCCGCACGCGCCGCACTTCGGTCCGTCCGCCGCGCGGGCCAGGTCCACGCGGTTCAGCCGCCCGCAGGCGGCGCACGGCACCGTCGCCCTGCGCTGCGCCGTGGTCTGCATCGTCTCCCTCCTTTTCCCCTACCGTTCCACCGGGTACTCCTCGCCCCGGCGGCTCCAGTCGATGTACGAGGCGTCGTACATCACCACCGGCCGCCGGAGGTAGCGGGCCACGTAGTAGGCGTGGCTGGCCTGCACCCCCGTGCGGCAGTAGGTGACGATGGTGTCGCCGAGCGCCGCGTCGGCCAGGGTGTAGGCCGCGTGCAGCACCTCGGGCGAGCGCAGGCGCGGGTCCTGGTCGCTCACCATGGCGGTGCGCCAGAAGATGTTGTGCGCGCCGGGGATGTGGCCCGGCCGGGTGACCCCCTCGCCCGGGGTCTCGCCGCGGTACTCCGCGGGGGGGCGGGCGTCCACCAGCACGATGGTGCTGTCGTTGCCCAGGCGGCTGCGCACCCACTCCGCGTCCACCACGATGTCGCGGCGCTCCCGCACGGTCAGGCTGCCGCGCTGCACGCCCGGGGCCTGGGTGTCGATGGCCCGCTGCTCCGCGCGCCACTGCTCCAGCCCGCCGTCCAGCAGCGCGCCGTCCGTCTTGCCCAGGTAGTCCAGGCTGAAGAACGCCCGCGCCGCGGCCAGCCCGCCCAGGTCGCCGTACAGCACCACCCGCGAGTTGTCGCTGACGCCCACGGACTCGAACGCCTCCTCCAGCTGCGCCACCGGGGGCAGCTCGTTGGGGACGCCGTTGCGCTCCGTCACCAGCGACGACAGGGGCAGGAAGCGCGCGCCGGGGATGTGCCCCGCGTCGTACGAGGCACGGTCGCGGCCCACGTGCAGGATCACGGTGCGCGGATCACCCAGGCGGTCTTCCAGCTCCTCGGTGGTGACGAGCAGCGACTCGTCCCACCGGGGGAGCGGGTTGGCCCTGGGCATGGAGACCAGGCAGCCCGTGGTGCCGGCCAGCACCAGGACGCCCGTGAAGAACGAGAGCGGCTTTCGCATCAGTCGGGTCCTCGCGTGGAATCGCGGAAAAGCGGTTGCTTGCTGCCATGAGCGTTAACGCCTCCGCGCGCACTGGCGCAAGTGCGGGGCCGGAACGACCGGGTCCTGAAAACGCGGGAATGCGGACGAATCTGCCCGTCCCGGAGCGGATGCGTCTTGCTTCGGATTTTCTTCAGGCGTAACCTTCGTGAAGGGTCCCGCTCCTCTTTCGCCAGCGCCGTGACCGCCCACCCCCCGCCAGACGCCGATACGCTCGCCAGCGCGCTCGCCGGCCGGTACGCCGGGCGGTGGGCGCGGCGCGTCGTGCGCCGGGCGGAGGGGGACGGCGTCCCGGCGCCGTGGTTCGTCGACGGCTTCGCGGGGGCGGACCTGCAGCGCGCGGCCCTCCGGTCCGTCTCCATCCAGCCCGCCGCCGTCGCGGCCGTGCAGGCGCTGGACGCGGCGACGGACGGCGGCGCCCGCGTCGTGCTGGTGGAGGAGGACCCCGGCCTGGTCGCCCGGCTCGTCGAGGAATTGCACGCCCCGGGCGCGGGCGCGCGGGTGCGGATGACGGCCGATCCCGCCACCGCCGCGCCCGGCGACGTCACGATCGTCGAGGCGCCGTTCGCCGCCGTCGCCGCGCGTCTGGCGGAGCGGATCGGGGACGAGCCGGCGCTGGTGCGCCTGGCGCCGCTCACCGCGCGGGTGCTCCCCTGGCCCGCGCTGCAGGCCGTCGCGGCCCTGGGTTCCACCGACCTCCTGTTCCGCGTTCCCCACGAAGACTTCGCGAAGCAGGCGCGCTTCACCGGCCCGCTGGCGGACCTGCCGCCGCACCTGCGCCGCGTGGTGGAAGGCTGCTCCGCCATGCTCGCCGACTCCCGCCACGGCTGGATCGCCGCCTGGCGCGAGGCAGCCCGCGGGGGCGGGCCGGACGCGGCGCTCGGGGCGATGGTGGATCGCCTGCACGACCTGCTGATCGACGCCGGTGACGAGCGCCACGTCCACATCTCGCGTATCGAGGGAGCGCCCGGCCCCGTCCACCTCCTCCTCAGCACGCCCGATCCCGGGCGCACGCTGGAGTCGGACGATGGCGATGATGATGACGCCTTCCTGGACGATGTCACCGCGGACGATGTCACCGCGGATGATCCCGCCGCGGACGATCCCGCCGCGGATGATCTGCCGGTCCTCGCCGAGCCATCCGCCGCTGAAGATCAGACACCCGAAGAGCCTGCATCCCCTACCGAGCCGCCGGTGATGCTGGACCTGTTCGCTGCGCCCGATGCACCGGACCAGGATGCGTCGGTCCCGGCGAAGCGCCGCGCGGCCGCCCCCCGCCAGCGGAAGCCGCGCACCCCGTCATCCGACGTCCTGGGCCTCTTCGACGAGCCGGAGGAGTGAGCCGGCGGCCAGGCTCCGAGCCCCGACGCCGGCGCCGCGCCTGAGCGGCTGAAGCCGCCGAACGGCGTCGCCCTTCGCGCGGACCCCTCACCCCCGGCCCCTCTCCCGCAAACTGCGCGTCAAACTGCGCGGGGGAGGGCACTGCTGTCCGGTTAGATGTTGAATAGTTGCAACTGGTTAGGATCGGGGAGGGCCGGGGTTGTGTAATCGAGCGCTGAAAGTGCCTGTCGTAGCTCGATTCTTTCGCAGCTGTGGACGCTCAGGATCTGTAGCAAAGTGTAGAGATCCGGCTTGAGATCGAGCCGTTTCTTAACGATGGCAACCAGCACGTAGACGGAGATCGCGATCCAGATCTGTGTGCGGACAGCATTGGGAGAGCGACCGTAGAAGG
>DATAAG010000938.1:0-3644 GCA_036260235.1 Longimicrobium sp. | reverse complement strand
CGCAAGACTCGCCCACCTCCCCCAAAAACCCCTGGGGGAGGTTGAGTTACCGACAGATCCGGACTCACCAGCGAAGATCGAACTGGCGTCCGAGGGGCCCCCTCTCCCCCGGCCCCTCTCCCCCGCTGCGCGGGAGAAAGGGGAGAATTCGATCGCGCCTCGGAACCACCGTGCCGCACTCCCTCCCCCGCGCAGTGTGCGGGGGAGAGCCGGGGAGGGGGGCCCCGGCGGACGCAGCGTAACTTCGTTCGAACCTCCCGATACCCTGCCCCACAGTCCGCGAAGGCGGACTTCGCGAGTTTCCAGCGGCGAATTCATTCGCTCACCCGACGGCGGCCGCCGCATCCCCCGCCCGCTCACGGCGTCCTCCCCAACCGGCGGAAGTACTCCGCGGCCGCCGGGTCGGCCGTGGACGGGAGCGGGCGCGCGGCGGCGCCGGCGGGGGGCGACAGGCGCTCGCGGGCGCGGCGCAGCAGGTCGCGGGCGCGACCGGTGCGCCCGTTTGCCGCCTCGCCCGCGGCGCGGGAGATTAGGCCCGCCGCCTCGCGGTCGGCCGAGGCCTCGCCCAGCACCCGCGCGGCCAGGGTGCTGATCTCCAGCGACGACTGCCTCCCCGGCTTGCGCCCGAGCCCCGCCGCCACGCGGTCCAGCTCCGCCAGCAGCGGCAGGAGCGACGCGAGCGCGGCGCCGCCGGAGCGGGCCGCGGGCGCCACCTCGTCCAGCTTTCCCTGCCCCCGCGCCTCCGCCGCGTCGATGGGGTCCACCCGCACGTCGCCGCGCGGGTAGGTGCGCTCCGCCTGGTTCAGCTGCTGGATGATGCGTAGCGCCTCGTACTGGTACGGCAGCGCCGTGTCGGGCTTGGCCAGGTTCAGCTCCTGCTGGCTGTTCCACATCAGGTTGTGCAGCCGCATCAGGTCGCGGTTCACGTCCAGGATGGCCGCCTCGTCGTGGCGGTGCTCGAACTCCTCCATCTTTCCCTGCCCCGTGGCCTCCGACGCCTCCTCCAGCACCTCCTCCGGCGTGCGTCCCTTCTCCTGCTCCGCCCCCGCCTCGTGGTCGTCGTGCTGCTGCCCGCCGATCCCGCCCTGCTCCAGGTAGCTGAAGTCCGTCTCGCCCTGCTGGATGGCCGCGTCCGCCTCGCGGATGTACACCTGCTCGCCCACGATCTCGCGCAGGCGGCTCTGGTGCTGGGCGATGTCGCTGCTGCGCCGCTGCAGCTCCTGTCGCGACAGCCGCGGGCGCTCGCGGATGAGCCGCTCGGTCATCAGGATGATCATCCGCTGGCTCATCACCGGGTCCCTGGGCAGCTCCGGCGGCACCCCCACGTCGGTGTTGATCTGGTCCATCTCCTCCGGCCGCGCCACGCGGATGATGCGCGTCCGCGAGACGCTCTCCCCCGGCCCCGTGACGTCGTTGCGGTCCCGAGCGACCGCGCGCACGTGCATGATGTCGCCCGGCTGCAGCCGGAGCGTGCCCAGGTCCACCACCAGCTCGCCCGTGGCCGTCCTTCCGTTCCGCGACACGCGCGAGAAGGCCCAGTCGCCCTCCACGAACTCGTACGATTCGCCGCTGCCGCGCGAGTGCGTCCAGTGCAGGTCGAAGCGGCCCACGCCGTAGTCGTCCGCGGCGGTGGCGCGCAGGGTGACACGCCCGGCGCCGGACGCCAGCACCAGGTCCTCCGCCGGCTCCAGCAGCTGCACGTCGGGCGGCTGGTCCGGCAGCGGCGCGATCGGGACGATCCTGCGGTCCACCACGCCGCCGTCCGCCATCGCCTCCAGCGACAGGCCGCGCGCGTCGGCGGGCATCAGGTACTCCACGATCCACTCCTCCCCCGCGCGGCGCACCGGGAGCGACGCGCCGCCGATGGCACCCGCGCGCACCCCGTCCCAGCGGTCCGGGAAGCGGCTGCGGATGCGGATGCGGCTTCCCGGGAGCGCCGCGATCGGCTCATCGCCGCGCCCGTCGCGGGCGGCCAGGCCGGCGTAGGCGGGCGGGTGCACCGTCCAGCGCAGCTCGTCGAAGAGCGGCACCGGCGGCGCCTCGACGTTCGGCAGCGTTTCCGCGCGCACCTCCTGCCACCTGCTCGCGTAGGCGTCCGCGGGGTGCATCCACCGCGTCCACGCCTCCGCCGCGGCGGACGGAAAGGCGAGCGCGAACGCCGCCCCCAGCGCCAGCGAGGAGGCGAGGAGGATCGCCGGCGTGCGGACGCGCACCGGCGCCACGCCCTGCACGCCGACGGCCTGCATCCGCCGCTCCGCTTCGGCCACGAACGCGCGGCCGACGACGCCTTCCGGCATGGATTCCGCCAGGTCGAAGGCCGTCAGCAGCCGGTTCTCCAGCGCGGGGATGCGCTCCTCCGCCAGCAGCGCGAAACGGCGCGGCGGCGGGGGGCGCAGGACGCGGTCGACGGAGTACGCCAGGAAGCCGCCGCCCAGCAGCACCGGCAGCCAGCGCAGCACCTCGCGCAGCACGGCGCGGAGTGGGACCAGCAGGTCGAGCAGGACGAGGAGGACGGCGCTCGCGGCGAAGAGCGCGGGCGCCCAGGCCAGCGCGCGCAGCAGCACCGAGCGGCGCCACGCCGCGCGCACGCCGCCGATCAGCCGCTCGGCGGGGCCCTGCAGCGGCCGCGCGGCGACGGTGGGCGGCGAATGGACGATGGTGTTCATGCGGCGGTCCTGCGGCGATAGGCCAGGAACGTTTCGATCAGCGCGACCAGGACCGCGGCGGCCAGGATCCACCGCCCCAGCGCGATCCCGGCACCGGCGGCGCCCAGCGCGTTCGCGGCGACGGCGGACGGGCCGCGCCCGCGGAGGATCGCCAGCGCGCCGGGGTCCAGCGGACGGTGCTCCGCCGCGCGGGCGCCGGCCTCACACCCCCGCGCCAATCGCGCCAGCGCCGCGGGATACTGCGCCTGGAACGGGAGCTCGCCTCCCTCCAGCGCCGTCCCGACGAAGACGACGCACCCGCTCCCCACCCGGTGCGCCGTCACGGCCGGGCGGCCGTCCTCCCACGCGGCGACGGTGCGCGCGCCCGCCGCCGGTCCGCCGACTTCCACGCGCCCGGCGGCGCCCGCCAGCTCCGTCTCCGCGTCGAACCACATCGCCCCGCCGCCGCGGGCGAGCGCGAAGCCGCCGGTCCACGGGAGGGCGGAACGGAGCGCATCGGATGCGCCGGCGGGGGTCACGATCACCGTAGCGCCTGCTCGGACGCGCTCCAGCAGCTGCCCGGCGACGGCCGAGGAGGGCGCGTCCAGCAGGACGTACACCTCGGCATCGGCCGGGAGCGCGCCCTGCGGGCTCACGCGCGGGCCTTCCATCCCCACCGCCGCCAGCGCGGTCGCGACGTAGCCGCCCCCGCGCGCCGCGAGGGTGGCCGAGGCCAGCTCCGGCGCGGCGGCGGGAGCCGGGTCCGCCGCGGCGCGGGCGATCGGCACGCGCGCGAGGTCCAGCGTGCCGGGCCAGGCGGCGCGGCGCAGCGGGGCCAGCCCGGGCGTCCATCCCTCCTCCGCCAGCGCGGAGATCATCCGCACCCGCACGGAATCCGCTCCGCGCAGCTCGCGCGCGGCGGGCGGGATGGCGCGCAGCGCGGCCGCGTAGTCCGCCGCGGCGCCGGTGGCACCCGCCGCCAGCAGCGAATCGAAGAGC
>DATAAG010000937.1:0-14772 GCA_036260235.1 Longimicrobium sp. | reverse complement strand
TCTCTTCGCACCATCGGCCTGGCGTCCGCCGCGCTCGTCGCGATGGCGGGGACGCTGCAAGCGCAGACGCCGCTCTACCGATCGAACGCGTTCACGGTGACCGACACGTCGGTGACGCAGGGGCGGTGGACGGCGACGGCGCTCTCGCGCGACAGCATCGTCAGCACCTACCCGCGCGCCGGCCGCGAGATGCACTTCCGCTTCAGCCTGAACGGCGCGGACAACGAGTTCCCGTCCGGGACGGAGCACACGCTGTACGTCCGCCCCGCGAACGGCCGCATCGAATCGCCCCTGTACGTCTTCGGACAGGAGCAGCCGCCGTTCATCCCGACGCCGGAAGCGTATCCCACCAGCGAGGAGGGCGTGGCGCAGGTGACCATCCGCCTGGACCTGCGCCACGTGCTGCGCGAGCTGCGGCAGCGGGGATCGTACGATCCGCCGTACGGCGAGCCGATCCGGCGCCTGGACGCCGTCTACGCCATCGGCGACGTGGAGCCGCTCAGCTGGGATGCGCGCGCCCTGCGCCCCGGCGGGCCCGCGCAGCTGCGCGATGCGAACGGCGACGGCATCTACGAGCTCACGCTGCCGGTCGAGGCGCAGTACACGCGCCCGCTGGCCGGCGAGGGACGGGCGATCTGGACCCGCCGGGCGGACCTCTCCGCGTTTCCGCGGCTGCAGTCGCCGGAGCGGCTGGTGGATGCGCTCTACCGGATGTCGCTGGAAGAGCTGACGCAGCTGGTGCGCGACGACGGCGCGCTCTCCGCCGGCGCCAAGTGGCCGGGCGTGTGGACGCGCGACGTGGCGTATTCGTCCGTGCTGGCGCTGGCCATCGTGGCGCCGGACGCGGTGCGGCGCAGCCTGATGGCCAAGGTGGATTCCGCCGGCCGCATCATCCAGGACACGGGGACGGGCGGCTCCTGGCCTGTCTCCACGGACCGGATGACGTGGGCACTGGCCGCGTGGGAGCTGTACGCCGTCACCGGCGACCGCGACTGGCTGCGCACGGCGTTCGACGTCATCGACCGCTCCGCGATGGACGACCTGCACGCCGTCTTCGACCCGCGCACCGCCCTGGCCCGGGGCGAGACGTCGTTCATGGACTGGAGGGAGCAGAGCTACCCCCGCTGGATGGACCCGCGCGACATCGCGCAGTCC
Organism: Longimicrobium sp.; assembly: GCA_036260235.1. GTDB lineage: Bacteria > Gemmatimonadota > Gemmatimonadetes > Longimicrobiales > Longimicrobiaceae > Longimicrobium. Next base: position 13,617 of record DATAAG010000937.1, on the reverse strand, counting down.
GCCGGGATCGGCACCAACGTGGTGCACTTCGCCACCTGGCACATCCTCGCCGAGATGGCGCGGCTGCTGGGGGAGGAGTGGGGCCCGGGAGGCATGGGCGCCGGCCACGCGCAGGCGATGAACGAGTACCTGTGGATGCCGGAGCAGGGGTACTACGGCGTCTTTCGCTACGGCCGCCTGTACCCCGTCCTCGCGCCGCGCTCGGACGTGCTGGGGAACGCGCTCGCCATCCTCTACGGCGCGGTGGACGGCGCCCGGCGCGACACCCTGGCCGCGCGCATGCCGGTGGTGGAGTTCGGCGCGCCCACCTTCTGGCCGTACATCCCCAACATCCCGCACTACCACAACGGCGCGCTCTGGCCCTTCGTCAGCGCCTTCTGGACCTGGGCCTCCGCCGAGGCGGGGAACACGGCCGGCGTCGAGCACGGGCTGGCCTCCCTCTACCGCCCCGCCGCGCTCTTCCTGACCAACAAGGAGAACATGGTCGCCAGCACCGGCCACTTCGACGGCACGGAGCTGAACAGCGACCGGCAGCTCTGGAGCGTGGCCGGGAACCTGGCGGCCAGCTACCGCGTGCTCTTCGGGATGCGCTTCGACGCGGACCGCCTGCGGTTCGCTCCCATGGTGCCACCTGCGTACGGCGGCGAGCGGACGCTCTCCAACCTGCGCTACCGCGGCGCCACGCTCACCGTCACCGTGCGCGGCCACGGGGACGGGATCGCGCGCGTGCGGATCGACGGGCGGCCGGCGGAGCGGGCGGAGGTCCCGGCGACGCTCACCGGCGCGCACACGGTGGAGATCGAGATGAACGGCCGCTGGCCGGAGACGGCGATCAACCTCGTCCCGAACCGCTTCTCGCCGGAGACTCCCGCCGTGCGGCTGGAGGGCGGCGCGCTGGCGTGGGAGGCCGTGCCCGGCTCGGTGCGGTACGTCGTCCACCGCAACGGCGCCGCGGTGGAGACGACGGCGGAGACGCGCGCGGCGGTGGCCCCCGGCGAGGACGCGGAGGAGTGGCAGGTGCTGGCGGTGGATTCCACCGGGCTGGAGTCGTTCCTGAGCGAGCCCGTCCGCGTCGCCGCGGAGGACGCGGTGATCGTCGCCCAGCCGCGCGGGGCGCCGCTGGAGCGCGAGCACGCCGGCTTCACCGGCGAGGGCTACGTCCGCCTGACGCGGACGGAGAACACGGAGGTCGAGGTGCCGGTCCGCGTCGCGTGCGGCGGGGAGTACGCGGTGGAGGCGCGCTACGCCAACGGCAGCGGGCCCATCAACACCGACGCCAAGGCCGCCATCCGCACCCTGCGCGGGCCGCACAGGGTGTGGGTGCTGGTGATGCCCCAGCGCGGCACGGACCGCTGGACGGACTGGGGCTACAGCACCGCGGTCAGCATGTACCTGGAAGCCGGCGAGCACGTGCTGCGCATCGCCTTCGAGGACGGCGACGAGAACATGGACGGCCGCGTGAACACCGCGCTGCTGGACCACCTGCGCCTCACCCGCCTCTCCGGCGACTGCCGCTGACCGTCGCCTCCGGGCACTCCCGGAAGAGCTTCAACGCAAAGTCCGCAAGAGAGGACGCAGAGAACAGCCGTTCCTCTGCGTCCTCTCTTTCCCCTCTGCGTCCTCTGTGTTGAAATTTTTCGTCTCTCTCTGCACACGAATTCGGGACGATCAGTGAGACGGGTCCACGGGTACCGGCTTCACGAGCCCGCCGCCCTCGCCTCCCGGCGCAGATCGTACATCAGCGAGAGACGCACTCTCAGGATTCTGCGGATCTCCGGATCGGACGAATCCCCGGCCATCCCCTCCACGCTCGAGATGAAGGCGCTGCTCAGGATGGCGGGGCACTCCCGGGCGGCCTGCCTCAGCTCGTCGACCGTTTCGACGGACGTGAAACGGTCCCACACCGCTTCCACCGGGTACGCGAGGGGAGGCGGCTCCGGCAGCCCCGCGTCCCGCGCCGCCTGGCGAGCGTTCCAGGCGGCGCTCGGGTTCCCCAGTTGTGCCGCCCGCGCGAAGAGCTCATGCGCCCTGCGGTACTCTCCACGGTTCGCATGGACGACGCCCATGCTGTTCCAGGCGGCGGCCAGCCCGGGGTCCTCCCGCACGGCCCGCTCGTAGTCGGCGAGTGCTTCGGCGCCCCGGCCTGCGCGCAGGTGCGCATTCCCGCGGTTCACGTAGTTGCTGGAATCCGCGGGCGCGAGCGCGATGGCGCGGTCGAAGTCGGCGAGCGCTTCCCTCTCCCGCCCCAGACGCGAGTAGATCACGGCACGGTCGGCGTACGCCCGCGGGGTGCGCGGGTTCAGGCGGATTCCTTCCGAGAAGTCCCGCAGCGCCTCGTCCAGGCGCCCCACGTCGCGGTAGACGAGGGCGCGGTTGAACCAGAGCGCCGCCTCGTGCGGCACCAGCGCGATGGCGTTCGTGTACTCCTCGATCGCCTGCTCGAACCTGGCCTCGGAACGGTGGTGTGCGGCCAGATCCAGGTGGGCTCGCGGCTTGAACCGCTTCGCGTCCTCGTCGCCCAGTTCGGCGGCCTTCTCGATGTACCAGAGCGCGCGGTCCGGCTTGCCCTGCTCGCGCAGCAGCGCGGCGATGTTCCGGTACGCCAGCGCGCACGACGGGTCGGCCTCGATCGCGCGGTCGAACTCGTCGGTCGCGCGCGCGTGCTCGCCCCGGGCGTAGAAGACGTTCCCGCGCCCGATCATCGCCGCGGTCGAGCCGGGGTCCAGGCTGCCCGCGCGCTCGTAGTCGGCAAGCGCCTCGTCGTACCTTCCGCTCAGGAAGAAGAACGCCGCGCGCGCCAGGTACGCCGCCACCATGCGTGGCCTGAGCTCGATCGCGCGGTTCAGGTCGGCCAGGGCCGCGTCGCCGCTCCCCCGCAGCCGGTGAACGTCCGCCCGGTTCAGGTACGCCTCCGCGCACGCGGGGTCCAGCCGGATCGCGTGGTCGTAGTCGGCCAGCGCGTCGTCCAGCCGTTCGGTGCGGGCGTACACCAGACCGCGGTTGACGTACGTCCCTGCGTAGCCCGCATCCAGCGCCATCGCGCTGGAGAAGGCGGCGATGGCCTCCTCGGTCCTGGACATCCGGTCCAGGAGCGCTCCGCGGACGTTGTGCAGCGACGGGTTGTGGGGCTGCAGCTCCAGGGCACGGCCGCACTCCGCGAGCGCCAGGTCGTTCAGCCCCAGCTGCGCCAGGCAGACGGTGCGGGCTCCCACCTCGAACAGCTCGGCTTCGGCGGTGGTCTCCGGGCGGGGCGGGGTTCCGTGCTCCCCTTCGTAGATCCGGCAGAGCCGGACGAGCAGGCCGTCCACGGACGGCCGGTCCTCCGGCCGTGCCTCCAGGCAGGCCCACAGCGTCTCCCGCAGGGACTGCGGAACCGCGGGCGGCAGCGCGCCGGCCGCCAGGGACCGGTTCCCGGCGTCGACGTGCTCCGCGCCCACGACGGCGGCCGGCGTGTGGCCGGCCAGCATCTCGTACAGGGTGCAGGCGAGCGAGAACACGTCGGACCGCTCGTCCAGGTCGCGTCCGCTCACCTGCTCGGGCGAGCGGTAGCCCGGCGTGCCCACCCCCAGCTCCACCCCCATCTCGTCGTGCGCGAAGATCGCGAAGCCCTGCGTCCAGAAGCCGGGCATGGAGCTCGACTTCCTGCCGGCCTCCTTCAGGCGGCCGGCCCGGCGCTCGGCCAGGTCGATGTCCAGCATGGAGATGGGCCGCGCGGTGGTCCCCAGCAGGTCCTGCTTGAGGGTGGCGAGGCCCAGGTCCGCCACCCTGGCGACGCGGGCGCCCGTGACCAGCACGTTCTCCGCCTTGACGTCGCGGTGCACGAACCCGGGGAGCATCCCCTGGGCGTGCAGCAGTCCGCGGCAGACGTCGATGGCGAACTGCAGGGCGTCCCGGACCGGGAGCGGCCCCTGCTCCAGCCGGTCGCGCAGGGACGTTCCCCGCCCCGCCTCTCCGACCACCCACTCCATCAGGATGAAGGGGAGTGCGTCGATGACCTCCATCCCGAAGCACTGCACCACGTTGGCATGCTTTCCCAGCGCCACCCAGTGCGAGACTTCGCCGCGCAGGAGCGCGTGGATGCGGGGATGGGTCGCGTGCTCCGACTGGAAGGTCTTGATGGCGACCGGGCGATTCCACTCGTGGTCGTAGGCCAGGTACACCTCGCCCATCCCGCCCCGCAGGCAGTGCCTCACCAGGAACCGGTCCCCGATCGTTTCGCCCTCATCAAAGCGGGGGCGCCCGCCCGCCGCGGCGGCTCCCGCGCCGCGCGAGCTGGAGGGGACGAAGCTGGTGTCGATGTACGGCGTCTGCATGAGAACCTCCTCCCGCGAACGACGTGGGATCACGGTCCGGCCGCGGCCGCCGGCCGGTGCGGCCGCCCATGAAGGATCTGTCGGGCGAGGAGGGTGAACTTCAGGGGTCCCGCAGAGGAGTGGCCTTCGGCGCCAGCTCGTGCTCCAGGCCGGACAGGGGAACGCCGAGCCTTCGGGAGAGATGCGAGAGATAGTCCGCGCGGACCAGGAAGATCGACCGCAGCACCGCGCGCTCGGTGAGCTCGGGCTGTACGGGGATCGCGAACCGCTGCGCCGTCGCGAAGACCTCGGCCACCCCCGCCGTGGGCTCCAGCCCCCTGGCGAAGCGGGCCTCCGGAGGCAGCTGCCGGATGGAGCTTCGCAGCGACTCCTTCCACCGCTGCGGCGTGACCGAATGCCGGGCGAGGAAGCGGGCGAGCAGCCCGTCCGGGATGTCGGCCAGCGCGGCGAGCAGGTGGGGAACCCCCAGGTACCCGCTCTCCCACGCCGTGGCCGTGGCGATGGCGCTGCCGAACGCCGCCAGCAACTCGGCAGCGAGCGCGCGGTCCCGCGGGTGGAACGCGTGGTCGTCCCGGGGCGCCAGGTGCCGGCTTTCCAGCGCGGCCCACAACCGGGCCCAGGCCGCTTCGCCCTCGCCGTACACGGCCACGGCCTGGTGCTCGCCCGCCAGGCCGGGGTCGCAGGGCTCCAGCAGCACCGGGAACACCTCCTTGCCCATCGCCCGCGCGAACACAAGCTCGGCAAAGCACCACCGGGACCGCTGCCAGCTCGCGGAGCAGAGCACGAGCAACGCCCGGCACTCCCTCAGCCGGGCGTAGAGCGCCTCCTCCCACGGCGAGCCGGGCGGAATGCCGGAGCCGGCGTCGCTGTCCAGGAAGATCTGCGCGGGCCGGTAGCCGCGCTCCAGCAGCCGCCGGCGCACGTCGAGCGCCTGGAGCTGGTCCTGCGAGCTGTGGCTGATGAAGAGCATTGCCATAGAGGGTCCTGGCCCGGTGTCCCTGCCGGTGGCGGCGGACCCGCCAAACGCGGTGTCGCAAGAAGACAGGGATGCGCTTCCCCACCCCGTGGCCGCCACAGCGCGGCCGATCGTCCCGCCCCTCCTCTGCGTTGTTGTCGGCCCCGCCGGCGGAGGATTCCGGCCTCCGGGGTCTGTGCGCCCGGACGAGCGCAGCAGACCAGTTTGCGACAGCCGTGCGCACAGTAACCCTTGATTCGGAAATTCTTCGGTATTATCTTCTTCGGGAAATCATCGGGTGCGGAGGCACCGCCTGGCATTCCTGGGGGAAGGTACCGAAGATGAAGGACGTCCCGGCAGATCCGCGGACCGTGACCATCCAGCACCTGCGCGAGGCCGCCGCGGGGCACGTGGAGAACACCTCGCTGCGCAACGTGGCGCGCGAGGTGGGGATGAGCCCCACGGGACTCAAGAAGTTCCTGGAGGGCACGGCGCCGTACGCGTTCACCGTGCGCCGCCTGCGCAGCTGGTACGTACGCCACGCGGCCGCGCAGCCCAGCCCGGTGGGCGTGGAGGACGCGGGCGCCGCCATCAGCGTGCTGGTGCACGACCTTCATCCCAGGCCCCGCCGGGAGGCCGCGCTCTCCGTCCTGGAGGCGGTCGGGCGCGGATACGAGGAGAGCGGCAAGACGCGCCCCGCCTGGGTCGCGGAGCTGCGCACGCGCTACGAAGCGGCCTGAGGGCCCCTCCCCGGCACAAACGGGGTGCGGAGAGGGGAGAACGTCGAGAGGACGCGGAGGCCGTGGAAGGCTCCTGCGTCCTCTCGCGCATTCATCGGCCGCTGGTCGGGCCGAGCCGGACGACCACCCCCTCGCGCGCCGACCGCCGCGCCGCCTCGATGATCTCCAGCCCCGCGACCGCGTCGACCGGGGCGACGGGGGGCGGCGTGCCGTCGCGGAGCGCGGCGGCGATGCCCGCGTAGAACGCGGGCCACGCGCCGCGCTCCGTCCGCACCGGCGCCCATTCCTCCCCCACGCCCAGGCGGCCCCAGCGGTCGGGCGGCTCCTCGCCCCAGGCGGCATCCGGCGGGCGGGCTCCGCCGCGCAGCGCCGCTTCCTGCACGTCCAGGCCGTGCTTCACGTACGCCGCGCGGCTCCCCAGCACCCGCATCCGCCCCCCGTGCTCCGCGGCGATCGCGCTCATCCACAGGTGCGACCGCACGCCGGACGCGTGCGCCAGCGCCACGAACGCGTCGTCGTCCACCTCCACCCCCGGCCGGCGGCGGTCGAGCTCCGCGTACACCTGACGCACGGGGCCAAAGAGCACGAGCGCCTGGTCGATCAGGTGGCTTCCCAGGTCGTACAGGGTGCCGCCCGCCTCCGCCGGATCGGCCTTTTCGCGCCAGCCGTGTTTCGGGGTGGGACGCCAGCGCTCGAAGCGGGACTCGAAGCGGTGCACGTCGCCCAGCGCGCCTTCCGCCAGCAGGCGGCGGAGGGTGAGGAAGTCGCCGTCCCAGCGGCGGTTCTGGAAGACGGAGAGGAGCAGGCCGCGGCGGCGCGCCTCCTCCACCACGCCGCGCGCCTCGTCCGCCGTCGCCGCCATGGGCTTGTCGATGACGACGGGAAGCCCCGCTGCCAGCGCGTCCCGCGCCAGCGGCACGTGCGTGCGGTTGGGCGAGGCGACCACCGCCAGGTCCAGCTCCCCCGCGCGCTCCCAGAGGCGCTCCGCGGAATCGACGACGGCGACGCCGGGGTGGTCGGCGCGAGCCTGCGCGGCGCGCTCCGGGCTGGAGGTGACCACGGCCGCCAGCCGCATCCCCGGCACGGCCGCGATCAAGGGCGCGTGGAAGACGGAGCCGGCCAGCCCGTAGCCAATCAGCCCCACCCGCAGGTCATCACCGCCCGCTCGCTCGCTCATCGCCGATCTGCGTCCAGAGGGTGTTGGCAAACCTCGCTCGTCGTTGTCTTCCTGAGGGAGGCGCCGCGCGTAGCCTTCAGTCCGCGCAGCACTCTGGCGCCGACCGAAGGATCTTGCCGCAGAACCGAGGGCCGGCCCCGGCGCCGCCGAGGCCGGCTCCGCGGTACGGCAGAGTAGATCCTTCGGTCGCGCGCAGGCGATCATGCGTCCGCGGCTTCCGTGTGGCGCTCCCTCAGGAAAACAACGCTGCTTCCTGACGGTCCAGCAACACCCTCTCAGGAGGACAACACGCCCTTGCAATGGGTCGCCGGAACCTGGCGCGAACGCGGATTCGCCGACGCCGGGGCTTGTGCAATCGCCCTGCCTTCTCGAAATTTGTTAGCAACACTGCCAAATCCTACAGCATGAACAGCGGCTGATGCAATATTCCCCCAACATCCGGCGCATCGCCATCAACACGGGCGGCGGCGATGCGCCGGGGCTCAACGCCGTGATCCGCGCCGCCACCCTGGCCGCCTTGGACCGCGGCTGGGAGGTGTTCGGCATCCGGCGCGGCTACATGGGGCTGCTGCACGACGAGGTGGACGGCGAGCCCGGGATGGTGCGGCTGTGCGCCGACGGCGTGCGCGGCATCACGCACCTGGGCGGCACCATCCTGGGCACCACCGCGCGCGGCAACCTGTTCGGCCTGCAGCCTCGCCAGCCGGACGGCACCTGGGGCCCCACCGATCCCTCCGACGACATCCTCCGCCGCTTCGGCGAGCTGGGGATCGACGCGCTGATCGCCATCGGCGGCGACGGCTCGCTCAAGATCGCGCACCGCCTGTTCCTCAAGGGGCTGCGCGTGGTGGGCGTCCCCAAGACCATCGACAACGACCTGGGCGCCACCGACATGACCTTCGGCTTCCAGACCGCCGTGGATGTGGCCACGGAGGCGATCGGCCGGCTGCACAGCACGGCGGAGGCGCACCAGCGGGTGATGGTGGTGCAGGTGATGGGGCGCCACACCGGCTGGATCGCGCTGGAGAGCGGGCTGGCGGGCGGGGCGGACGTGATCCTGATCCCCGAGATCCCCTACTCGGTGGACCGCATCGCGGAGAAGATCGCGGACCGGGAGCGCAACCGGCGCCGCTTCAGCATCATCGTGGTGGCGGAGGGCGCCCGCGCCGCCGGCGGCTCGCCCAGCTACGCGGACGAGAGCGGCCGGTACGGCGGGATCGCGGACCGGCTGGCGGCGGAGATCGAGCAGGCCAGCGGCAAGGAGACGCGCACCCTCACGCTGGGCCACATCCAGCGCGGCGGCAGCCCCGTGCCGTACGACCGCAACCTGGCGCTGCGCTTCGGCGCGGCGGCGGTGCACGCGGTGGAGCTGGGCAACTTCGGCTGCATGGTGGGGCTCAAGGGCAAGGCCGTCCGCAGCGTCCCCCTGGGCGAGGCCGTCACCGAGACCAAGCGCGTCCCCGTGGACGGCGAGGTCGTCCGCACCGCCCGCCGCCTGGGCGTCTCCTTCGGCGACTGAGCCGAAGATCGAACGCGAGGGGGTACAGAGATACGGAGAACAGCCAGAGGTACAGAGGTAGCGTATGCGCCGCCCTCTTCATGTATCTCCGGCTTTTCTCCGTTCCTCTGTACCCCTCGCTTTTTGCAGTTCCTGACCTCTGCGCGAGCATTCTTTTTCATTGGATAAACGGAAGTGGGCCGGACTGCATCGAAAGCGGCGGTATGCAGTCCCCTCCTCGCGCTCTATCCAACGATGATGCTCCTCACCCTGACGCTCTCCGCCGTGCTCCTCCAGGACACGGTTCCCCCGCCGGTGATCGGGCCGGAGGCGTTGCGCCTCGCCGACTCCATCGCCGCCGCGGAGTTCGCGAAGGACAGCCTGGGGAGCATCACCGTCGGCATCGTCTCCGGCCCGGCGCTGGTCTGGGCGAAGAGCTACGGGTACGCCGACTCCGCCCGCACCCGCCCGGCGACACCCGCCACCGTCTACCGCGTCGCCTCCGTCACCAAGCAGCTGACCGTGCTGATGCTGCTGCAGCAGGTGCAGGCGGGCCGGGTGCGGCTCTCCGATCCCGTGGAGCGCTACTTTCCCGAGGTGCGGCGGGTGCAGGGCACCCCGCCGGAAAGCGCGCCGATCACACTGGTGCAGCTGGCGACGATGACGTCGGGGCTGGCCCGTGATCCCGACGACGAACGCGCGTCACGGAGAGGAGCGACGGAACGCTGGCGGGAGATCCTGGTCGCCGCGCTGCCGCGAACGTCGTACGCCAACGCGCCGGGCGCACGGTATCGATATTCCAACGTCGGCTACGCGATCCTCGGCGCCGCGCTGGAAAATGCCTCGGGCGAGGGCTACGTGGCGTACCAGCACCGCCACCTGCTGCAGCCGCTGGGGATGACGTCGAGCGCGTTCGTGCTGACCCCGGCGCTCGCGGAGCGGCTGGCGACCGGCGTGGACTGGGATGACGGCACCCTCGTCTACTCCGATGCGGCGGAGGACCATCGACAGGGCTTGGGTTTCAGCGTGCCGAGCGGCGGGCTGTACTCCACCGTGGGCGACCTGGCGAAGCTGGTCTCGCTGGAGATGGGATTCGGCCCTGACAGCGTGCTGGGCCGCGAGATGCTGGCCCTCCGCGACGAGGTGCCCGTCGCCGCGTACCCGCAACTGGACTACGGCTACGGGCTGGGCTACCAGACGATGCGGTGGGGCGACACCGTCGCGGTGGGCCACTCGGGGAACCTGGCGGGATACACGTCCATGGTGCTGTACGACCCGGAGCGCAGGTTCGGCGTGGTGGTGCTGCGCAGCGCGGGCGGCGGGGAAGCAGATGCGGGACGGCTGGCCGGCCGCGTCCTGCGCCGCATCCGCGCCGAGCTCATGCGCCGGGAAGCGGTGACCGGCGGCTCTCCTTGAAGCGGCCTGCCAACCAGCGAAGCCGGAAAACAAAAGCGAGGGGATACAGAGATACAGAGAACAGCCGGAGATACAGAGGTGGTGTGCGCGGTCTTCCTCTGTATCTCCGGCTGTTCTCTGTTCCTCTGTATCCCCTCGCCTTTGAAGTTCTCACGCCACCCTGGGTGCGGCGAAGCGGCGGGCGACCAGGAGGGCGGCGGCGCCGCGCAGGCGGGGCGTGCCGCCGGCGGGGGCGGCGGTGATCGGCGTCTCCGCGGCGGCGGCGGTGATGGTGCGCTCGCGCACCCACGACCGCACCTCCGGCTCGATCAGGTCCCACGCGGCGGTGATCTCGCCGCCCACGATGATGCGCGCGGGGCTCAGCGCCGTCACCATCCCCGCCAGCCCGATCCCCAGGTAGCGCCCCGTCTCCAGCAGCGCCGACCGCGCGGCCGCGTCGCCGCTGCGAAAGCGCGCCACCAGGTCCTCCATGGTGAACCCGCTGGCCCGCAGCCGCTCGCGGTCCTCCGGCGCCACGGCGTTCAGGCCGAAGTAGCGGGCCACGGTGGCCACGTTGGAGGTGTACGCCTCCCAGCAGCCGCGCAGGCCGCACATGCACTGCGGCCCGTCCAGGTTCAGGGGAACGTGGCCGAACTCGCCGGCGGTGTCGCCGTGGCCGCGGAACACCTCGCCGTCGACCACCACCCCCACGCCCACCCCGTCGCTCACGGTGACGTAGACGAAGTTGTCCACGCCGTCGCGCGCGAAGGGCGGCAGCCACATGTGCGCCAGCGCGCAGGCGATCGGCGCGTTCTCAATGAAGACGCGCAGCCCCGTGGCCTCCGCCAGCGCCTCGCGGATGGCCACGTCGCGCCACCCCAGCTGCGGCGAGTTCAGGATGTGCCCCGTGCGGCGGTGGATCATTCCCGGCACCACCATCCCGATCCCCTCGCACTCGCCCACGTCGTGTGTGTCGATCAGCCGCTTCACCCGCGCCGCCAGCGCGGCGACCAGGGCGTCGGGATCGTGCGGCGTCTCGAAGCTCTCCAGCGCCACCTGCCGGCCGTCCAGGTCGGAGAGCGCGGCGAAGGTGCGGCCGAAGCGCACGTCCACCGCCACGCACCAGCGGTCGCGCGCGTGCACGTGCAGCAGCTTGGGCTTGCGGCCGCGCGGCGCGTTGGCGGTGGCGCCCTCGAACACCACGTCCGTGGCGATCAGCTCGTCCACGATCTGCGTGATGAGGCCGCGCGACACGTGCATCCGCCGCGCGAGGTCCGCCCGGGAGATGGGCTGGTGCTCGCGCACCAGGTTCAGCACGATCTTGCGGTTGATCTCGCGCGGCGTGGAGCGCGTGGCGCGGTGGAACTGGCGTGTGTTGATCTTGCGCATCTTGCGTTGCCGTGGGGGGCGTCCGGAGCAGCGCTCCCCCAAGCATAACCACGCGCATCGGCATTTAGCAAGTAACTCTAACAAATGTGACGAAGTCGCTGCCCGATCGGGCAGGCTCGCGCCCACCCTCGCTGAAGTACCTGCGCCCGCTGTCATTCTGATCGCGCTCCGGATCGGATCACGAGACGAAGCTGCAAAGATGGCGCACCTCCGTCCGGCATGGTCGGTGCGGTCGTTTCAGGCCGTTACGACTCTTTGTCAGGGAAGCCGTCCGCCGGGGAGCCCCGGTCATGCCAGAGCGCCAGACGCGTGCGAAATTCCTCCACGCGATCCCGAGCCTGCTCGTGCGTCTCTCGCATCAGGAGCCGTACGCGCTCTGCGAGCTCGGGCGAAATCAGGGACAACGCAGACAATGCATCCTCCGGAAGGAAGAATCCGCTTCCGTCCGCGTACAACTCGCGCGCGTACGCTCTCGCCTCGGCGGGAGGCAGAAATACGGCGCCAGCGCGAGCGATTTCATCCTCGGTGAAATACGCTCGGTGACCATCATCGGGAACGACTTTCCACTGGTCGCGTGGAAGCACGTCGGGCCCCGGTGGGTGGTCCCGGTCGAACTGCTCCTTGCCGGCCTCGATCGCCGCCCGCAAGCCCTCGTCTTTGCGCTCCTCGTGCATCGCTCTACTTCCTTCCTGCCTGGCTTCCGCGCTCCGCCAGCACGAAGAGCCCGCCCCCCTCCCCGGGACGGCGAAGCAGCGAAAACGTCAGGACTGATGCAGGACTGATGCGTGATCCGCAAAAACAGAGCAACCAGCCTCCTAGGGAAACACGCCATGAGGACATCCGCGCTCCTCGCGCTCGCGGCTGTGCTCTTCATGACCGCCTGCGAGCCGTCGGACATCGCAGCGCCGCCCGCCACGGTTGCGGCTGCGCCCGCCGCTACGTCCATCCAGCACGGAGACGGGACGGCGGATTCTCCTTACTACTGGGTCTACTCCGGCGACTGGGCGCCCACGTACAGCTTCGAGGAAACATCAACGCTGTACGAGTGGGATGCCGCTCCGTGTCCGCCGGTGTACCGGGGAACTCTCTGGATGTACATCGACATCGCCAACGTGGGGCGACGCAAGTTCTGGTTCCAGGGGCCGTTCTACTGGGTGACGACCATCGCGCCGGGATATGCCCGGTACAGCATCGTGGTACCGGGTGTTGACGAGCGTGGCGAGTGGACGGCATCGGGACCTGTGATTGCCGAGTGCCGGAGGGGCTGGATCCCGGGCCTCGGTCTGATCCGTCTCACCGACCACGAGGGCCAGCTCCGGCGCAACGGGATCAACGCGGGAGACGGTGACGGATGCGGGGAAGGAGCCGGCGGCGACAAGTACTACATGGAATCGTACGATCCATACTCACCCACGCCCGAAGATGGCGGCGCGGTGGCCGCCAGTTGCGGCGGGGGCGGCGGGGGCGGCGCCGGATTCGATCCAGGCAACTACTCGTGTAGCTGGGACTACATCACCATCGAGATTTCGCGTGATGGAGGAAAGACGTGGGAAGTCTGGTGGTCCGGGTGGGCGCAGGTCTGCGAAGAATACGCGGAGTGACCCGTTTTCGTTGACCCTTCAGCGTATGGATACCGCTATGTGCAATCCTTTGCTGCTCGCTCTTGCAGCCGTCGCTTTCGGGGACGGGCTTTTCGCAGACCCGGCCAGGCTGCACGCTCAGGCGTCAACCCGTGTCCCGGCGTGGGTTGCGATCTCGCCGGACTTGGAGGGATCGGGCCCGGTTCGGCTCGCGCGGTTCTCGGGAAACGCGCCCAGCGACGTGATTCTCCTTCCCGTGGATGCGGACGCAGCTACGCTGACCCGAGCGGTCGAAGCGCTGCTGGCTGCGCGCCGCGCAGGCGGTGACACGCCGGCATCCGATGCCCTGCTCCGCGTACGTCAGCCAGTGGAGGGTGCGCGGGTCCTGCCGTGGGCTGCGCGGGTGCTGCAAGACGCACGCGCCGCCGCGCCGCGGCAGGTTCCCGGCGTGGGGCGAGTACGTGCGGTGCGGATCTGGTTACCTGCGCAACAACGCAAGGGGCACGTGGACGAGTCGGGCAACGAGGACCAGGGGAGGGATCGAGGGAGGCCCGCCGGGGCTGATCGTCC
>DATAAG010000936.1:0-4404 GCA_036260235.1 Longimicrobium sp. | reverse complement strand
CCCCGCGCAGAGCGCCGCGGGCGGCTCCGACACCCGCGCCCGCGCCACCGCGAGACGCACCAGCTCCGCGATGACCTCGGCGCTGCGCTCGGGATGGCGCGGGTCCACGATCCCGGCCGGGCCGCCCACGCGCGCCAGCTCCGCGCCGGACTCGTCGGCCAGCACCAGCGTGGAGCGCGTGCCGCCCCCGTCCACCCCCGCGAAGGTCCACATGGTCAGCGCGTCACCTTGCCGCCGGCCTCGCCCACCTCCGCGGCGTCGCCCTCCAGCCACGGCTGCGACGCGGGGCCGGCGCCAGGAAAGTCCGTCCGCCGGCGGCGGCGCGGCGCCTCGGCCAGGGCGCTGGTGGGCACCGTCTCCACCTCCAGCGGGCGCCCATTGCGGCGCACCACGTACGCCTCCATGGCGAAGTACTCCGGCAGCCCCAGGCGATCCACGATCCTCGCCGTCCCCTTGTTGCGCTCCTCCACCCGCTGCCAGAACTCGCGGTCGTCCTGACCGGGGAAGGGCGCCTTGTCCTTCTGGCTCTGGTGCTTGTAGATCGCCTGGATCTTGAGCGACAGCTCGTCCTCGGAGAGCGGCACCAGCACGTCCGCCTCGCTGACGGGCCACTCCTGCCAGGCGCCGCGGTAGTACCACACCTCCGGGGGATCGCCGGAGTACACCTCCAGCGCCCGCATCACCGCCTCCAGGCACATGCGGTGGGTGCCGTGCGGGTCCGACAGGTCGCCGGCCACGAAGACGATGTCGGGGCGGCGGTCCTCCAGCAGCTGCAGGGTGATGCGCACGTCCTCGGGGCCGATGGGGTCCTTGCGCACCTTTCCGGTCTGGTAGAAGGGCAGGTTCAGGAAGCACGCCTGCTCCTTCTTCATCCGGAACGTCTCGATCCCCGACACCGCCTCCGCCTCGCGGATGCGCTGCTTGATCACCTGCACCTCGGGCATGTCCACCTGGCCGGGGTGCTTCTCCGCCAGGAAGCGCTCCATCTTTGCCGTGAGCGCCTCGATGCGGCCGTCGCCCAGGCCGAACTCGCGGGCGAAGCGGTTCAGGAAGTCCAGGTAGCGGCGCACCTCGTGGTCGAAGACGGCGATGTTGCCCGACGTCTGGTAGGCGACGGTGATCTCGTTGCCGTTCTGGTGCAGCTTGTTCAGGATGCCGCCCATGGAGATCACGTCGTCGTCCGGGTGCGGGCTGAAGACGACGATGCGCCTGCCCTGCGGCAGCTTGCTCCTGCCGCGGATCTTGGAGATGAGCGCGTTGAACACCTCGCCGTTCAGCGGCCCGGCGCTGCCGTGGCGCGCCAGCAGCGACGACAGGTGGTGCTCGCGGTAGTCGTAGCTGTCCAGCCGCAGGATGCTCTTGCCCACCGTCTCGCTGAGCCAGATGACGGCGCGGATCTCCAGCTCGCGGTCCCACTTCACCTCGCCCACCACCCACGGCGTCTTGACGCGGGTGAGCTCCGCCGCGGCGGCAGGGTCCAGGTAGAATGTGGCGTTGCGGTGCGTCTGCAGGTAGGTGGCGGCCACGTCGGGGTCCGGCTCGCCCTCCACGGCGCGGCGGATGATGGCCGCCTTGTGCTCGCCGGTGGCGATGAGGGCCACCTCCTTGGCGTCCAGGATGCTGGCGACGCCCATGGTGATGGCCTCGGTGGGGACGTTGTCCTCGCCGAAGAAGTCCGCCGCCGCGTCGCGCCGGGTGACGGTGTCCAGCGCGATCAGCCGGGTGCGGCTCTCCACGCCGGAACCCGGCTCGTTGAAGCCGATGTGCCCCGTCTTGCCGATCCCCAGGAGCTGGAAGTCGATCCCGCCCAGGGAGCGGATCTTTTCCTCGTACTCGGCGCAGTGCCGCTCCACCTCCTCGCGCGGCAGGTCGCCGCGGGGGATGTTGACGTTCTCGCGCGGGATGTTGATGTGCTCGAACAGGTTCTCCCACATGTACCGGTGGTAGCTGTGGATGCTGTCCGGCGCCATCGGGTAGTACTCGTCGAGGTTGAAGCTGACGACGTTGCGGAAGTCGAGGCCTTCCTCGCGGTGCAGGCGGATGAGCTCGCGGTAGATGCCGATGGGGGTGCTGCCGGTGGCCAGCCCCAGCACGGCGGGGCGGCCCTCGGCGTTCGCCGCGCGGACGACGGCGGCGATGCGCTGCGCCAGCGTGGTGGCGATCTGGTCGTGCTCGAGAATCTCTACGCGAACGCGCTCGCGGGACTGCGCCATGGCCTCAGCCGAACCTGGTTCTCTGGATGCGATCGGGACTGGGTGGATCAAGTTCCGGTGCGGGCTGCACGCTCCGGGCCAGCCCTCCCTCACAACCTTGCATCGCGCGAACGTCCAGCAGGGGTGCCGCTGGAACGTGGTGCTTCGACGTCACGCATCGACGTACATCGAACTGCGCCCGCGGAGCCCCCTCCCCCCCGGCCCCCCTCCCCCGCTGCGCGGGAGAGGGGGGAGAACTACTCCTCGGGCTCAGGCTCCACGGCCAGCTCGATGCGCCTGATAACCGACGACAGGTTCGACAACACTTCCCTCGTTCCGGAAGCGCAGCACGCGGATGTTCATCCGCTGCAGTGCCCCGGTACGCGCCTCATCGTAGTCACGCTGTTCGTCGTGCACGGGGCCATCCACCTCGATTGCCAGGCGCTTGCTCGCACAGTAGAAATCGAGAATGAACCGCCCGATCGCATGCTGCCGGCGGAAGTGGAGATCCTCCACTCCATTGCGCCGCAGCACGGACCAGAGCGCCGCTTCCGCCTCCGTCATCGGCCGCCGCAGCTCTCTGGCCCTCTGCTGAACCGGCGGATTCGTCCTCCAGCGTGAATCTCGTCTCATCCAACCTCCTGTATGGAAGATGCACAACCAGCAGAATCCACGTAATCAACCGCTCCCCCTCTCCCGCGCAGCGGGGGAGGGGGCTGGGGGGAGGGGGCTCTCGCGGGCGCAGTTCGATGCCAGTCGCCGATCTCCCCCTACGGCCGCGGTTCCGGGTTCGCCGCGCGCCTGCGGGCCTCCCAGTCCACCAGCGGCGCGTCCAGGACGGCGTTCTGCACGGCGTCGGCGACGGCGCGGCGCAGGGGGGCCTGCTTCTGGTTCTCCGACGTCGGGTTCACGCGGGTGGTGAGGAGGACGACGAACAGCCCGCGCTCGGGATCGACCCACACGGAGGTGCCGGTGTAGCCCGTATGGCCGAAGCTGCGCGGGGAGAAGAAGTGTCCGGCGCTGGACTCGCCCGACGGCGTGTCCCAGCCCAGGGCGCG
This sequence comes from Longimicrobium sp., assembly GCA_036260235.1. GTDB lineage: Bacteria > Gemmatimonadota > Gemmatimonadetes > Longimicrobiales > Longimicrobiaceae > Longimicrobium. Next base: position 1,154 of record DATAAG010000936.1, on the reverse strand, counting down.
GCTGCTCCCCGCCACCTGCGGCGCCGTCCACCGCGCGAGGGTCTGCGGGCGCAGGATGCGCACGGTGCCGTACTCGCCGCCGTTCAGCAGCATCTGCGCGAACACGGCCAGGTCCCGCGCGCTGCCGAAGAGCCCCGCGTGCCCCGCCACGCCGCCCATGGCCCACGCGTTGGGATCGTGCACCTCGCCCCAGATCAGCCCGCCGCGCGAGGTGTCGCGCTCCGTCGCGGCGATGCGGTCGCGCGGGAACGCGGGGCGAAAGCCGGTCTCGCGCATCCCCAGCGGCGCGAAGATGCGGTCGCGGACGAACGCATCCAGCTCCTGCCCCGTGATCCGCTCGATGATCAGCTGCAGGAGGATGAGGTCCCAGTCGCTGTAGACGGTCTGCGTCCCCGGCGGGTGGCGCAGGGGGCGGGCGTTGATCTGCTCCAGGTACTGCTGCCGGCCGCGGTGCGTGCGATAGAGGGGCGCGAACGCCTCCAGCCCGCCGCGGTGCGTCAGCAGCATCCGCACGGTGATGGCCTGCTTGGCGCTGTCCGTCAGCTCGGGGAGGTACGAGGCGACGGCGCGGTCCAGGTCCAGCCGCCCCTCCTCCTCCAGGATCATCGCCGCGGTGGTGGTGGCGACCACCTTGGTGACGGACGCCAGGTCGAAGAGGGTGCTGTCCGTCACCTCCGCGGAGCCGGGGGCCCAGTCCACCGTGCCGTAGCCGCGCAGGTGCACCAGCCGCCCGTGCCGCCCCACCGCGATGGCGATCGCCGGCGCCGCGCGGTCCGCGATGGCCGCCTGCGCGATCGAGTCGAGCTGCGCCGTCAGCCCCGCCTCCAGGCCCGCGTCTCGCGGGAACGCGGGCGCCAGGACGGTGACCGCCGGCATCCGCGGCGCGGGTGCGGGCGCAGGGAGGGACGGCGGAGCCGGAGGCGTGCACGCGGTGGTCAGCACGGCGGCGGCGGTGAGCGCGATCAGGCGAGGACGCATGGGTTCGCTCCGCGTCGGGACGGTGGATCGTGGGATGCGGAATCGTAGGCGGCGGGCTCGGCCGGCGTCAAACGATGACGGCGGCGTTCAGTGAACGCGGAGGATCGTTCAGTGAACCGCGGGCACCGCACGCGGCATCGTCAGAATCGCCGGTGCCCAGGCATTGCAACACGATG
>DATAAG010000935.1:0-3984 GCA_036260235.1 Longimicrobium sp. | reverse complement strand
TGGAAATTCGCAAAGTCCGCCTGCGCGGACTGCATCGCTGCCTCAGGAGCGTGGTGGCGAGTTCCGGTGGAAGCAGTTACCGGATTTCGTTCGCAATGAGCATAAACCGCGGCAAGACGACGTGATGTCCGCCTGCGCGGGCCGCTCCTGCCGCACGCGTCGATCGTGCACAGAGGCAATGGCCGCGCAGTCGAAGCCCCGCGCAGTTTGCGGGGCTTTCCGCTTTGGTTGCGGCGGGTTTACCCGCTCAGGCCCGGGCCGGCTCCGGAGAACGACACTCGGCCGTCTCGCCCCGCCTTGCCGCATCCCCCGCCTGCCGCGCATTCTGTCCGCGAGACGCAGGAACGGGGATGAACGCGCGGAGCGGAGGCAGAGGCAGATGCCCGTCCTTCACCTTCTCGGCACGGGTGCGGCGGTCAGCGACCCGGGACGCACCACCACCATGCTGGCCTTCGAGAGCGGCGGGCACAGCGTGGTGGTGGACTGCGGCGGAGACGTGATCCAGCGGCTGATGGCGTCCGGCATCGATCCGGCGGGGATCGAGGCGCTCATCGTGACGCACGAGCACCCGGACCACGTGGCCGGCTTTCCGCTCTTCATGGAGAAGATCTGGCTGCTGGGCCGGCGCCATCCCGTCCCGGTGTACGGCATCCGCCCGGCGATCGACCAGGCCCGCCGCGCCTGGGAGGCGTTCGAGACGGGGGGATGGAACGGCGTTCCCGACATCCAGTGGAACCCGGTGCGCCACGAAGCCGGCGCGCCCGTCCTGGCGAACGAGCGCTGGCGCATCACCGCGGCGCCGGGAATCCACGGCGTCCCCGTGATCGGCATCCGGGTGGAAGACGCGCAGGGGACCGGCGTGGCCGCGTACTCGTGCGACACGGCCAAGTCCGCGGAGATCACGGAGCTGGCGCGCGGGGCCGACATCCTGGTGCACGAGGCGACGGGGACCACGCAGGGCGGCCATACCACCTACCTGCAGGCCGCCGAGGTGGCGCGCGACGCGGGCGCCCGGCGCATGGTCCTCGTCCACCTGCCGCCCGGCGTGACCGACGACGACCTGGCGGAGGCGCGGGGCGTCTTCGCCGACATGATCCTGGGAGAGGACGGGACCCGCCATGACTTCTAGGCTGCTGCGCCCGCGCGCCCTGGCCGCCGCGCTGGGGGTGGCGCTGGGCGCCTGCGCGTCCGCCGCGCCCGTCCGCTCCGCGGCCGCCGGCCAGGGCGAGTGCGACATCCCGCCCGGCACGCTGGTGAACGTGCAGTCGGTGGACCGCACCATCCGCACGGACGTGCGCTACGCCACGGCCAACAACTTCACCGGCGCGGTGCTCCCCGGCTACGAGCGCCCGCTGGCCATGCTGCGGCCGGAGGCGGCGCAGGCGCTGGCCCGCGTGCAGCAGCGGCTGCGTCCGCGCGGGCTGGGGCTCAAGGTGTTCGACGGATACCGCCCCGTCCGCGCCACGCTGGGGATGGTGGAGTGGGCGGAGCGGACCGGGAACGAGTGGGTGCTGGAGCAGGGGTACGTGGCGCGCGCCAGCGGCCACAACCGCGGCGCCACGGTGGACCTGACCCTCGTCCGCCTTGCCGACGGGCGGGAGCTGGAGATGGGCACCGCCTACGACACCTTCTCCGAGGCGGCGCACACCGCGAACGCCACGGGCCAGGTGGCGGAGAACCGCCGCATCCTGGTGGAGGCGATGGCGGCGGAGGGGTTCACCAACTACGAGAAGGAGTGGTGGCACTTCAGCCTTCCCGGCCAGCGCGCGCCGCTGGACGTGCCGCTGCGCTGCTTCCGCTGACGCCGTCGTCATCCCGTTCCCGCGAGCCGGTATCATGCGACCGATTGATGCTCTGCGCCCCCTCTGCGCCACCGCTGCCCTGGCGCTCGCCGCCACCCCTGCCGCCGCGCAGGACCTGGGGCTGGTGGAAGGGCTGTTCGAAGAGGTGAGCGCCGTCACCGTCTTCTACCAGTGGGGCCGCGTCGCCGGCTCCGACGACGTGCGCAGCGACGGGCTGCGCGGCGCGGGGACGGAAGTGCTGATCGAGCTGGCGTCCACCCCCACCACCGACTTCGAGCTGGGGCTGGGCGCCAGCTACCTGCGCGGCTACCAGGCGGTAGAGCCCACGCTGGACCTGCGCACCGCCGTCCGCGCGCTCCCCACCATCTCCCTCTACGTGAGCCACGACCTGACACGCAGGTTCAGCGTGTACGGCGGCGGCAGCTTCGGGCTGCTGGAGCTGTGGCACGCGCAGGCGTACGACGCGGCGGACCGCATCTGGGACCTGGAGGCCCGCACCTTCGAGTTCGGCCTGTCGGGCGGGGTGTTCGTGGACCTGGGCCCGCTCCCCGGCATCTTCGCGGAGGCGGCGTGGCGCTCCCGCGAGTTCTCCAGCGTGCAGTGGGACGGCCCGGACGAGGCCATCCCCACGGGCTGGCCCCGCTCGCTGGACATGAGCGGCTACTCCCTCTCGCTGGGGCTGCAGGTGAGGCTGCCGGAAGACGGGGAGGGCGCGGATGACGCCATCACGCCGCCGGCGCCCGCCGGCACCTGGATGCTGGTGCGCGCGGACGGATCGGCCCTGCCTGCGTTGCTGGATTCCAGCCAGGAGCGGCAGCGCGACGTGGTGCACGGCGTGCTGCGGCTGCGGCCCGCGGAGGGGGCGGGGGAGGGCGGCGCCTGGGAGCTGGAGCTGAACCTCCGCGACCGCGCCGGCCCCGTCCGCACCGGGCAGCCGGAGGTGCGCATGGTGCCGCACCGGGAAGCCGGGTGGTACGTCATCGAGGACGACCTGATGCTCCTCTCCGCCGAGCAGGGACCGGCGCACCGGGCGGAGCGGCTGGCGGGGCGCCTCTACCTGCAGTGGAACGGGCACGTCCTCGCCTTCGCCCCGGGCAACGCGCCGCCGGACGACGAATAGACGCACCGCGCAGCCTTGCGGAGGCGCGGGGGGCGGGGCATCTTCCGCGCGCTTTCCACACGCGGCGTTCAACCGGGCGGGCAAGGGCAGATGGCGATTCCGGTGGTGGTGTTCTCGGATTTCGCCTGCCCGTTCAGCTACGTGACGGAGGCGGCGCTGCGGCGGATGGAGGCGGCGGGCGAGGTGGAGCCGACGTACCTCGCCTGGGAGCTGTACCCCGCCCCCGCGCCGCTCCCGCCGTCCGACGCCGGCGAGTGGATGGACGCGCTCCGCCCCCTCGCGGACGAGCTGGGGATCCCGCTGCGCCTCCCGCCGCCGGTGCGCACCCGCAAGGCGCACGAGGCCGCCGCCTTCGCGCAGTCCAGGGGCGCCGGCGCGGCGATGCGGGACGCGCTCTTCGCCGCGCACTTCGGCGAGGGGCGCGACATCGGCCGCATCGACGTGCTGGCGGAGATCGGCGAGGGGGTGGGGCTGGACCGCTCGGAGCTCAAGGTGGTGCTGGACGTGGATTCGCTCGCGGCGCGCGTGCAGGCGGAGCAGGCGGCGGCGCGCCGGGCGGGCGTGGAGGGTGTGCCCACGCTGGTCGCGGGAACGGGCGGCGAGGCGCGGTGGATCGTGGGCGCCCGGCCGTTCGCGGAGCTGCGCGCGGCCCTCCTGGGCAACGGCGGATGATGCGGGGCGGCCTGCCCCGTCGGGACAACGAAGCGAGGCGTTGACGAGATGTCGGACTACGAACGGCTGACCGCCCTCCCCGCGCGAGAGATCTGGGAGCGCGTGGACGAGATCCTCACCACCCGCGGAGAGGTGGCGCGCACCCGCGAAGACCATCATTCGCGCACCTACTCCGGCGCGGAGGGCACGGTGGTGGTGGACGTGCACCGCCACGGGCCGGCGGCGGTGGTCACGGTGCGCACCGACCGGCTGCGCACCTCCAAGATCGACGGCGTGGTGCGCCACCTGATGAACCAGCTTCCCTACCAGCCCGGCGACCCGCCGCGCGAGTGAGCGGTTCGATGTTGGGATGTTGACGACGGGCCGGCTCCCGTTCGCGGAGCCGGCCCG
>DATAAG010000934.1:0-1803 GCA_036260235.1 Longimicrobium sp. | reverse complement strand
CCCTTCACTCCATCACTCCATCACTCCATCACCGTGCGGCCGCGCGGCGCAGCCGGTCCCGCACGCCGGCCCAGGCGGGCGCATCGGGGGGCGCGTCGATCAGGATCAGGTCGCAGTCCGCGTCGTCCAACTCGTGGAGCGCGGCGTACAGGCGGCTGGCGTAGCCCGCGGGATCGGCGGGCATCCGCACGACGGGCGCGATCCGCGGGTCGCCCGCATCGTCCAGCAGCACCCCGCCGACCCGCTTTCCCCGGTCCGCTTCCTCCGCCGCCTCCGCGAGCGCCCGACCACGCCCCTCGGGGGGAAGGATGCGGACGGCGGCGCGGGGTGCGTAGTGCCGGTCCAGCATCCCCGGCGAGGGGCGCGCGGCGGTGGCGTCCGGCGCGGCGGAGGGGAGCGCGACCTCGCCGATGACCGGGCGCAGGTCGTCCGCGGAGATCGTCCCCGGGCGCAGCAGGGTGGGGCGGGGGCCGGCCAGGCTGAGGACGGTGGACTCGATGCCCACGGGGCAGGGGCCGCCGTCCACGATCACCTCCACCCGGTCGCCAAGGCTGTGCACCACGTGCTGCGCGGTGGTGGGCGAGACGCCGGTGGAGCGGTTGGCGCTGGGCGCGGCGACGGGGATGCCGGCCTCGCGCAGCAGTGCGTGCGCCACCGGGTGCGCGGGGACGCGCAGGGCGACGCTGGGCAGCCCCGCGGTGACCGCGTGGGGGATCGAGGCGTCCTTGGGAAGGACGAGCGTGAGCGGCCCCGGCCAGAACGCCTGCGCCAGCCGCTCCGCCTCCTCCGGCCACGCCGCGGCCAGGGCGCGCGCGTCGGCCGCGTCGGCCACGTGGACGATGAGCGGGTTGTAGCCGGGGCGCCCCTTGGCGTCGTAGATGCGCTGCACCGCCGCCGGGTCCAGCGCGTGCGCGCCCAGGCCGTAGACCGTCTCCGTGGGAAAGGCGACCAGGCCCCCCGCACGCAGCGTTTCCGCCGCGCGCGCCAGGACGGCGGGGTCAGGATGGACGGGATGGACGGGGAGCAGGATCATGGGCGCGGGGACGTTCCGGACCGGCGGCGCGGGTGGACGAAGCGTACCTGCAAGTGCAAGGGAAAGGCCGAAGTAGACGAGGCGGCCGGGTGTCGGCGGACGGGTACGGGGTTTGCCTGAGGACGAGGGACGAGAGCGGCGCCGGAGAGGGGGCCGGCGTTCAACGCCGAACGGCTCCGTGGGGCAGCAAGGAGGACGAGATGTTCTGGATGTTCATGACGGCGCTGTGGGTGGTGATGTTGCTGGCGCCGCTGGCGCTGCTCGTCGCCCTGCTGCCCTCCGGCCGCGACTGTCCGCGCTGCGGCGGCGAGACGCTGCTGCTTCGCCAGAGGGTGCTGCACCACGTGCGCGGGCGCCTGGGCCGGCGCTGGTGCACCTCCTGCGGGTGGGAGGGGATGATGCGCTACTCGCGCCACGTGCCCGTCCCGGTGCTGGAGGTGGTGGAGGTGCGCGACGAGGCCGACGACGACGCCGTGTGGCGTGGAGAGCAGGGCGGCACCGTCTTCTGAACCAGCTCGCATGGCAGGACCCGGCGCCCGCGTGGAGGCTCGTTCCGCTCCGCGCGGGCGCACTCGTTCGGGCCCTCCCCCCGGCCCCCCCTCCCCGCACGAACTGCGTGCGGAGAGGGAGAGTAACGGCACCAGCGTCGCGCTCCGCGCGGACCCCTCACCCCCGACCCCTCTCCCGCAAACTGCGCGGGAGAGGGGAGTAGTGGGCTCCAGGTCCGTGCACATCTACTCACCCGTGCTCGACGCCCGCTCCAGCGCGAT
>DATAAG010000933.1:0-2920 GCA_036260235.1 Longimicrobium sp. | reverse complement strand
CGCCGCTCGCCGGGTGCGTCTTCGCGTGCCACGACCACCGCCTCGCGGATCGACCCGTGCTCCTTCAGGCGCGTCTCGATCTCCCCCAGCTCGATGCGGAAGCCGCGGATCTTCACCTGGTGGTCCAGCCGCCCCAGGAAGTCGATCTCGCCGGTGGAAAGCCAGCGGGTGCGGTCGCCGGTGCGGTACATCCGCGCGCCGGGGACGCCGGAGAACGGGTCCGGGACGAAGCGCTCCGCGGTGAGCGCCGGGCGCCCCAGGTAGCCGCGCGAGACGCCGGCGCCGCCCAGGTACAGCTCGCCCGGTACGCCGATCGGCACCAGGGCGAGCGAGGCGTCCACGACGTAGCCGGAGGAGCCGGCGATCGTCCGCCCCACCGTCACCCGTCCCTGCCGCGGGACCAGGGAGAAGGTGCTGTACGTCGTGTCCTCGGACGGGCCGTACAGGTTGTAGACCTTCTCCACGTGCGGCAGCGCGTACACCGCGTCCGCCACCTCGCGGGGGAGCGCCTCGCCGGCCAGGTTCACGGTGCGCACGGAGGCGGGGACGCCGCCCGTCCGCACCAGCTCCGCCGCGGCGGAGGGGACGGTGTTGAGCAGGACCACGCGCTCGCGCTCGGGGATCTCCGCCAGCGCCAGGGCGTTCTCCGCCACGATCGCGGTGCCGCCGGAGGCCAGCGGGACCAGCATCTCGAAGACGGAGAGGTCGAAGCAGATCGAGGTGCAGGCCAGCACCGCGCTCCGCTCCTCCGCGGTCCAGACGTCCTGCGCCCAGCGCACCATCGCCACCGCCTGGCGGTGCTCGATGGCCACGCCCTTGGGCCGCCCGGTGCTCCCGGAGGTGTAGATGAGGTACGCCAGCCGGTCCGGCGTCACCGCCGCCTCCGGCGCCGACGCCTCCTCCGCGCCGATCGCCTCCGCGTGCTCGTCCACCAGGACCACGTGCCCGTCGAAGGGCGGGACGGAGGGGCGCGTCCGGCGCTCGGCGATGACGACGGGCGCGGCGGAGTCCTGCAGGAAGCCGGCGATGCGGTCCGGCGGATAGGCGGGGTCCAGCCCCACGTACGCCGCGCCCGCCTTCAGCGACGCCAGGACGGCGACGATGATCTCCGGCGTGCGGGTGAGGCAGATCCCCACCCGCGTCTCCGGGCCGACGCCGTGCCGCAGCAGGTGCCGCGCGAGGCGGTTGGCGCGGGCCTCCAGCTCCGCGTACGTCATCTCCCGCCCGCCCCCGGCGACGGCGACCGCGTGCGGCGTCCGCGCGGCCTGCGCCTGGACCAGCGCGTGGAGCAGGTCGTCGCAGGGGGGCGTGGGGCCGCCCCACCCCCACTCGCGCAGGGTGCGGCGCTCGGCCTCGCCCAGCAGCGGCAGCTGCGCCAGCGGGCGGTCCGGCCGGGCCGCGGCGGCGGAAAGGAGCGCCTGCAGGTGGCCGATCATTCGCTCCGCCGTGGCGCGCTCGAAGAGGTCGGTGCTGTACTCCAGCGCGCCGCGCAGCCCGTCCGGGTGCTCCTCCAGGTTCAGCAGCAGGTCGAACTTGGCCGAGCGCACCTCGCTGTCCACGGACTCGACGCGGAGCCCGGGGAGCCGGACGGAGCCGGAGGAGGCGTTCTGCAGCCCGAGCATCACCTGCACCAGCGGGTTGCGGCTGCGGTCGCGGCCCGGGTGCAGCGCCTCCACCAGCTTCTCGAACGGCGCCTCCTGGTGGGCGTACGCCTCCAGGCAGGTCTCCTTCGCCCGGCGCAGGAGGGTGCGGAAGGTGTCGCCCGGCTCCACCGCCGTGCGCAGGACCACGGTGTTGACGAAGAAGCCGATCAGCCCCTCCACCTCGGGGAGGGGGCGGTTGGCCACCGGCGTCCCCACGGCCACGTCGTCCTGCCCCGCGTAGCGGTGCAGCAGCGCCGCGAATCCCGCGAAGAGCGCCATGAAGAGGGTGGCGTTCTCCTCCGCCGCACGCGCGCGCAGTCCGGCGGTGGCCTCCGCGGAGAGGTGGACGGGGAGCTGCTCGCCGCGAAAGCTCTGCGCGGCGGGGCGCGGGTGGTCGGTGGGCAGCTCCAGCGGCGCCAGCCCGGCCAGCTTCTCCCGCCAGTACGCCAGGTGCGGCTCGGCGCCCCCCTGGCGCATCCACGCCTGCTGCCAGAGCGCGAAGTCCGCGTACTGCACGGGGAGCTCGGGAAGGGAGAAGGGCCGCCCCTCCGCCGCGTCGGCGTACAGCACCTCCAGCTCGTGGTACAGGCGGCCCAGCGACCACCCGTCCGCCACCACGTGGTGCATGGAGACGAGGAGGAGATGGTCGTCCGCGCCCAGGCGGACGAGGCGGGAGAGGAAGAGCGGCCCGCGCTCCAGGTCGAACGCGCGCTGCGCCTCCTGGGTCGCCAGCCGCTCCGCCTCCGCGGCGCGCGCCGCGGGCGGGATGCCGCCGGCGTCGGCGAAGGAGAAGGTGGAGACGGGGTCGCCCACCACCTGCTCCGGCTCGCCGTCCACGTCGCGGACCACGCTGCGCAGCACCTCGTGGCGGCGGACGATCTCGTCCAGCGCGGCGCGCAGGGCGTCCACGCTCACCGGCCCGTGCAGGCGCAGGCTCACGAGCAGGTTGTAGGCGGCGCCGCCGGGGGCGAGGCGGTCCAGGAACCAGAGGCGCTGCTGCGCGAAGGAGAGCGGCACGCGCGCCCCCTGCGCCCGCCGCCCGATGACGGGGAGCGCGGCGCCGGGCTCGCCCTCCTTGCCAAGCGCGCGGAAGAGCAGCGCCTGCTTGGCCGGCGAGAGGTTCTTGAAGCGTTCGCGCAGCCGTTCGGTGTCCATCAGGTCCTTTGTGGGTTGGCGCCAGCCCCGGCTTCCGACCGCCGGGATCGAGGCGCTTCGACAAACGTCTCACTGCGTCCGCGAGGGGGGGGGGGCCCCCCCCCCCCCCCCCCCCCCCCCCC
>DATAAG010000932.1:0-6394 GCA_036260235.1 Longimicrobium sp. | reverse complement strand
GTCGTGGTGCACCACGACGCACTGCGCCTGCGGTTCGGGCGCGCGGAATCCGGGTGGAGGCAGTGGTACGGCACCCCTCCCTCCCGACCGCTCCTCGCATTCGAGGACCTGTCCGCCCTCCCCACCGCGGAGCGTGCCGCGCGGGTGGAGGCCCGGTGCGCGGACGCGCAGGCGGGGATGGACCTGGCGGCGGGTCCCCTGCTCCGGGCGCTCCTCTTCCGCTGTGGCCCGGCGGACCACCGGTTCTTCATCGCCATCCACCACCTGGTGGTGGATGGCGTCTCGTGGTGGGTGCTGATGGACGACCTGTGGACCGCCTACCGCGACCTGGCGCGGGGCACCCCTGTCCATCTCCCGGATCGCACGGCGCCGGTGCGCGAATGGGTAAGCCGTCTGCGGGAGTACGCCGGCAGCGAGACACTGCGCGCCTCGTTCGACGGCTTCCTGGCGGCGCCCTTCCATCGCGCCGGCGCCCTGCCGGTCGACTTTCCCGGTGGTGGGAACACGGTGGCGCTGGAAGCGACGGTGAAGGTCGAGCTCACGGCGGACGAGACGGAGGCGCTGCTGCGGCAGGCCCCCACCGCGTACCGCTGCGAGATCAACGACCTGCTGCTGACGGCGCTGGGGCTGGCGCTGTGCGAGTGGTCCGGCTGCGCTGCCCACATGGTAGACGTGGAGGGCCACGGGCGCGAGCCGCTGTTCGAGGACGTGGACCCGTCCCGCACCGTCGGGTGGTTCACCAGCATCTGCCCGCGCCTGCTGGATGTGGGAGACACGCCCGAGCCGCTAGCCGCACTCCGGCGCGTCAAGGAGCACCTCCGCTCACTTCCCCATCACGGCATCGGGTTCGGCGTGGCGTACTTCCTCGGCGACGAAGCACTGCGCGGCAGACTGGCGTCGCTCCCGCCACGCGAAGTCTGCTTCAACTACATGGGACGCTTCGATGGTGCCTCGGGCGCTCCGCGCGCGGAGGAGAGCTGCGGGCCGACACGCCACCCCGCGCAGGAGCGCGGCTACCTGCTGGAGCTGAACGGCCACATCGCCGACGCGGTCCTGCAGTTCGAGTTCGGATACAGCCGCGGAATGCACGCGCCGGGGACCATCCAAGCGGTGGCGCACCGCTTTCACGAGGTGCTGCGTGGCTTCGTAGCGGAGGCCGCCGTCGTGCGTGAGCGCGCCTCCACCCCCTCCGACTTTCCGCTCGCCAACCTCACCCAGGCGCAGCTGGAGAAGCTCCTGCGCAGGTTCTCCGCACCCGCCACGACAGACTGACCATGGACGGAATCCACGTTGAGGACATCTACGGCCTGTCGCCGCTGCAGCGCGGGCTTCTCTTCCACGCGCTGTACGAGCCATCGGCGGGGATGTACGTGGAGCAGGTGAGCTGGACGATCGAGGGTTGCTTCGACCCGGACGCCTTCCAGCGGGCGTGGGAGCGGGCGGTGGAGCGCCACCCCGTCCTGCGCACCGCGTTCGTGTGGGAGGAGGTGGACGAGCCGGTACAGGTGGTCGCGCGCGGCGCCCGCCTTCCCTTCGAGGTGCTGGACCTGTCCGCGTCGCCGGAGGAAGCCGGCCTCGCGGTGCTGGGCGCCTTCCTGGACGCCGACCGCCGCCGTGGCTTCGCCCTGGCCACGCCGCCCCTGATGAGGGTGACTCTGGTGCGCCTGGCACCCGACCGGTACCGGTTTGTGTGGACGCACCACCACATGCTGCTGGACGGCTGGAGCGTCCCGCTGCTGCTGCGCGAGGTCTTTGGCCTCTACGAGGCGTTCCTGCGCGGCGAGGAGCCGGCGCTGCGCCTCCCCCCACCCTTCCGCCGCTACATCGAGTGGCTGGGGCGGCAGGACCTGGGCCGGGCCGAGGCGTACTGGCGCGGGGCGCTGGCGGGCTTCTCCGCCCCGCTCGAGCTGCCGGGCGCAGACGCACACCGGAGCGCCACCGCCGCGCCGGCGGACTACGGCACCGCGCAGTGCACGCTGGACGAGGCGGCCACGGCGCGCCTGAACGCCTTCGCCCGCGAGCATCGCCTCACCGGCAGTACCCTGGCTCAGGGCGCGTGGGCGCTGCTCCTGAGCTGCTACGCCGGGCAGGATGACGTCGTCTTCGGCTGCACCGTGTCGGGACGGCCGCCGGAGCTTCCCGGCGTGGAGTCGATGATCGGTCTGTTCATCAACACCCTTCCGCTCCGAGTGCGTATCGATGCCGGCGCGCCCGTGCGGGGGTGGCTGACGGAGCTGCAGGCGCGCCAGGCGGAGGCGCGCAGCTATGAGTATACACCCCTCTATCTGGTACAGTCCTGGTCCGAGGTGCCTCCGGACCAGCCGCTCTTCCAGACCCTGCTCGGTTTCGAGAACTACCCGGTGGAGAACGGCGCCTCCGGCGAGGTGCCGGAGGCGTCCGGCGGCTACTGCCTGCGGCCCGGCCACTCGTTCTCGATGACCAACTATCCCCTGAGCGTCATCGTGATCCCGGGGCGCGCCATGGAGATCCGCATCCTCCACGACGCGCGGCGCTTCACCCGCGGCGAGGCGGAAGGCATCCTGGGCCATTACCGCACGTTGCTGGAGAACCTGTGCGCGGACCCGGAGCGGCCGCTGGGGTGCGTGCCCATCCTTCCCCCCGAGGAGCGAGACCGGGTGACGCGGGAGTGGAACGCGACGGCCACGCCGTTTCCCCACACCTGCGTACACCGCCTGGTGGAGCGCCGTGCGGCGGAGGCACCGGATGCCCACGCCGTGGAGCACGCGGGCGAGGTGCTCACGTACGGTGAACTGGACCACCGTGCGGGCGGCCTCGCCCGCCGCCTGCGCGCCCTGGGGGTGGGGCCGGAGGTGCCGGTGCCGGTCTTCACCGCGCGGTCGACGGCGTGGATCGTGGGCCAACTGGCGGTGCTCAAAGCGGGGGGGGCCTTCGTGCCGCTGGACCCCGCCTGGCCGGACACCCGCCTGGAGCACGCGCTGCGCGAGACGGCGGTGGTGGCGGTGCTGACGGAGACGGCGCTTGCCGGGCGGATAGGTGCGGTGGGCGTCCCGGCGATCTGTCTGGACGCCCCCTCCGACAGCTCATGCGAGGAGGACGGTGAGCCGGAGACACCCGTGGGGATGGGCAGCCTCGCATACGCCATCTACACCTCCGGCTCCACGGGCCTTCCCAAGGGGGTCCTGTTGGAGCACCGCGGGCTGGCGAACTTGGTGCACTGGCACGACCGCGCCTACGGTGTAGGCCCCGCGGACCGCGTCACCCAACTGGCTGGTCAGGCCTTCGATGCCGCCGTCTGGGAGGTCTGGCCCGCCCTGGCCGCGGGCGCCTGCGTCTGCATCGTGGACGATGAGACGCGCAGTTCGCCCGCCGCGCTGCTGGGACGCCTGGCGGCGGATGGGGTGACCCTGTGCTTCCTTCCCACCCCCCTGCTGGAGGCGATGCTTGCGGAGGAGTGGCCGGGGGAGATGCGCCTGCGCGCGTTGCTCACCGGTGGAGATGCCCTGCGCCGCGCGCCGGACGGCCGGCTCCCGTGCCCGCTGGTGAACCACTACGGCCCCACCGAGAACACGGTGGTGGCCACCTGCGGCACGGTGCTCCCCGGCGCGCCCGTTCCACCGCACATCGGGCGTCCGATCGGCAACACCCGCGCGTACGTTCTCGACCGCGAGCTGCGGCCGGTGCCCCCCGGCGTCCCCGGCGAGCTCTGCCTGGCAGGTGACGGCCTCGCGCGCGGCTACCTGAACCAGCCCGACCTCACCGCCGCGACGTTCACCCCCGATTCCTTCGGCCCGCCGGGCGGGCGCTTGTACCGCACCGGCGACAGGGTCCGCTACCTCCCCGACGGGAACATCGCCTTCATGGGCCGGCTGGACCGCCAGGTGAAGGTCCGCGGCGTGCGCACCGAGCTGGGGGAGATCGAGGTGGCGCTTGAGCGGCACCCCGCCGTTGCGGGGAGCGCCGTCATCCTGCGCGAGGACGAGCCCGGCGAGCGGCGCCTGGCCGCCTACGTGGTACCCCGCCGCGACGGTGCGGCGGTTGAGGAGATGGAATGGGAGCTGGTCTCGCACTGGCGGGAGCTGTATGAATCGGTCTACTCGCAACCGCTGGACGGCCGCGACCCCAACTTCAACACCACCGGCTGGAACGCCAGCGACACCGGCCGCGCGTTCACGGACGCCGAGATGCGCGAGTGGGTGGACGAGACGGTGAAGTGCATCCGTGCGCTGGCCCCCCGCCGGATCTTGGAGATCGGTTGCGGGACCGGGCTGCTGCTGCATCGGCTGGCGGGAGAGTGCGAGACGTACTGCGCCACCGATTTCTCGGCGGCCGCCCTGGCACAGCTCCGCCACACGGAGGCCGGCGCCGCAGCGCAGGTCACTCTACTGTGCCGCACGGCCGACGACTTCGGCGGCTTCGCGCCCGCCTCGTTCGACGTGGTGGTGCTGAACTCGGTGATCCAGTACTTCCCCAGCCAGGCGTACCTCACCCGCGTGCTCGAAGGCGCCCTACGGGTGACCACGCCGGGCGGCGCCGTCTTCGTGGGCGACGTGCGCAATCTGGAGCTGGCGGAAGCGTTCCATGCCGGGATCGAGGCGCGGCTCGCCCCCCCCGGCACTCCGGCCGCGGCCCTCACCGAGCGCGTCCGCCAGCGCGTGGCCCAGGAGCAGGAGCTTCTGGTGGCCCCCGGCTACTTCCACGCTCTGGCGGAGCAGCTCCCGGGGATCGCCACCGCGATGATCGAGCTCAAGGGCGGCCGGTACCGGAACGAGATGGCGGCGTACCGCTACGACGTGGTGCTGCGCGTCGGGACCCCGCGCTCGCCCGGTCCCGCCCCGGAGTCGGTGGACTGGCGGGGGAGCGCGCTTTCGGAGTCCACGCTGCGGGCCCGGATCGAGCGGCTCCGGCCGCAGGCCCTGCGCGTCACCGCCGTACCGAACGCGCGCGTGGCGCACGACGTTGCCCTCGCCGAGGCGCTCCGCGGAGCGGACCCAGGGTCCGACGGGCCGATGGCGGACCCGGTTCCGGAGGCGGAAGGGGTGGACCCCGAGGCCTTCCGCTCGCTGGCGGGCGCGCTCGGCTATCGCTGCCGCATCTCGTGGACCCCGGGCTCGTCCCGCGGCGAGTACGACGTGCTGCTCACCCGCCCCGACGTGGACGCGGACGGGCGGGCGCCCGCGCCGCCCCCCCCGGCGCGCTGGACCAACGCCCCGTTCCGCGCCGCCGCCACGCACCGCCTGGTGGACGAGCTGCGCGCGCACCTGGGCCGGCACCTTCCCGAGTCTATGGTCCCCGCGGCGTTCGTGGTGCTGGACCGGCTGCCGCTCACCCCCAACGGCAAGGTGGACCGCCGCGCGCTTCCCGCCCCCGACCGGCCTCGCCTGGCTCCCCCGCGGGCCGCCACGCCGAAGACCCCCACCGCACGGCTGCTGGCGGAGATCTGGTCGCGCGTGCTCAACGTGGACCGCCTGGGCGTCGACGACAACTTCTTCCAGCTGGGCGGCGACTCCATCCTGGCCATCCAGGTGGTGGCGCGGGCGCGCGAGCACGGCGTCCGCCTCACCCCCCGACAGATCTTCGAGAACCCGACCATCGCGCGCCTGGCCGGGGTTGCCGGGACGGTCACGGCGGCTCCGGCCACGCCGGGCTCTGCCAGCGGAGACGCACCCCTGCTCCCCGTCCAGCGCTGGTTCTTCGAGCGCGAGCTACCGGACGCGCACCACTTCAACCAGGCCGTCCTCCTGCGCGTCCCGTCGGGGCTGGACGCCGTGCGTCTGGAGCAGGCGTTCGCCGCCGTGGTCCGGCACCACGACGCCCTGCGGCTCGGGTTCGAGCACCGCGGGGAGGGGTGGGTCGCCCGGCACGCGGAGGGCCTGGATGCGATTCCGTTCTCCGTAGTGGACCTGTCCGGGCTGGCTCCCGAGTCCCGCGTCCGGCGCATGGCAGAGCAGGCCGCAGAGCTCCAGGCGGAGTTCGTCTTGGACGCGCCACCGCTGGTGCGCGCGGCGCTGTTCGAAGCGGAGCCCCGGAGCGTCCGGCACCTGCTCCTGATCATCCACCACCTGGTGGTCGACGCCGTCTCCTGGCGCATCCTGCTGGAGGACCTCGCCGCCGCCTGTGCGCAGCTCTCGGCCGGGGAGGAGGTGCGGCTCCCCGCAAAGACGAGCTCGTTCCAGGAGTGGGGGCGGTGGCTGGAAACCTGGGCCGCCTCGGAGGAGGCGCGAGAGCAGCTCCCGCGCTTCCTGGCTGCCGGGGAGGCCCCGCTTCCGCCCCCGCTGCCGCGCGACGGCCCCGGCGGCCCCGACGTAGTCGGCACCGCGCAGGTGGTCCGCACCGGGCTCGACGAGCCGACCACGCGGGCGCTACTCACCGGGCTCCCCCGCCGCTTCGGGGTGCAGATCAACGACGTGCTGCT
>DATAAG010000931.1:0-2955 GCA_036260235.1 Longimicrobium sp. | reverse complement strand
GCGGCGGATCACGCGTCCCCGGGCGTGACGGCTACGGCACGCGGAAGGGGACGGAGAACTCGGAGCGGTTCCAGGACAGGCGCAGCACGCCGCCGCCCGCGTCGCCGGGAAGGGCGCGGATGGTGAAGGCCTCCACGGGCTCGGCGACGGTCGTGCGGCGCATGCGCACGCGGCCAAGGTCCTGCGCGCTGTCGTACTGGGTGCCGTTCTGCCCCGTCTGGCGGTTGACGATCAGCCAGCCGCCGTCCTCCTGCGGGATGGAGAAGAGCGTGTACTCGCCCGCGGGCACCTGCAGCGTGGCGCCGTCCGCGCCCGTCAGCACCAGCGCGCGGTCGGTGGTGAAGTGCGTGGCGCGGTTGGCGCCGGTGCGCCACACCTGCCCCCACTGCACCACGGCGGGAAAGATGTCGCGGCCGCGGCGTTGCGGCTGCCCGTAGTCCACCACGATGTGCGCGCCGGCCACCGTGGCGTCCTCGCGCCCGCGGCCGGAGAGCTCGCCCATCCCCCGCCCCTCGCGGTCCGCCTGTGCCCAGCGCGCGGCGGGGCTCTCCAGCTCCACCCACGGCACCCGCGTGACGACCACCTTGCGCGTGGTGCCGGCGGCGTCCAGCGAAAGCAGCCGCCCCTGCTCGTCCACCCGCACCGTGGAGGGGCCGCGGAAGGGGTGCGTGAGCGTCCATCCGCCGCCTTCCGCGGGCGTGACGGTGTACGCCAGCGGCCGGCCGCCCGAGAGCAGCGGCGCCTCTCCCCCCTGCCCTCCCCGGGCGCGCATCAGCACCAGCTCGAAGGGCCAGTGCACCAGGTCCACCCACGGCAGCGACTGGGCCGGCGCCTCCACGCGCGCGGTGGCCACGGAATCGCCCTGGGAGAGCGTGCGCGTCCACGCGCCGCCCGCCGCCTCGTACACGTCCGTGCGCATGGGCGCGCCCGCGGTGTTCGCGGGGTCGAAGACGCGCTCCTCGAAGCGCCGCATGGTCCCGTCCGGCGCCAGGTCAAGCACGTAGCGCCGGTAGGTGGTGCGCGGCGAGCGGATCACCGCCTCCGCCGTCACGCGCTGGGGCGTGCGCACCCAGCGCTCCAGCGCCAGCGTGTCGCGCCCCAGCACGGTCACCAGCGCGGCGCTGTCCGCCTGCTGCGCGGCGAGCGGGGCGGCGAGGAGCGCGCCCAGCAGGGCGCAGGCGGCGCGGGAAGCCGCGGTGTTCACGATCGATCGCATCGGTCCTGCCCTTCGTGGCTCGCTGACGTTGCCGCCGCGCGATGGCGGCGGGAGGTGGAAGCGAGCTACCAGAATGGCGGAGCGCCGCCCTGTCCGCAATCAGGTACCTGCCCCATCGTCACCACCACACGATCACGTGGTAGATAGCGCCCGCGACAATCCCCATGCCAAGACTGGACGGCACCCATTGCAGCAGCCAGGTGTGCAGAGGCATGCCGGCGAATTGCTGAATGTCGGCATTGACCATCAGCACGATCATGACCCCGATCAGGTAGCTTTGCAGCCATCGATGGGGGCGGGCAGCGTACACCCCGGCACCCACGCATGCACCGGCAACGGCCAGCACCGTCGCGAAGCTCACCCATACCGGCCCCGGCTGCACTCGACCGGGATCAGGAAAGCTCAGGGACTGCACCCATTTCAGGAGAGGAAAGAGGATGGCCAGCCCTGCCGTGGAGCGCAGCAGGCGAGCAGGGGAGCGCGGGGCGCGCACCGGGGGATCGGAGGGATCCGTCATTCTCGACCGCAGGATGTGCAGGGTGGCAGGTCGTCGCGGGCGCTTCAGCATGGCGGACGGGCGCCGCATCCGCAATCGCCCCTTGTGGATGTGCGTACCTCCAGCGTATAGGCCATGGAGCACGGCGTACGGGAACTGGCCTTGTGCATCTGGACCGGCTCCCCGCATCGCAGGCGAGATCCTTCGGCCGCCGCCATGCATCCGGCGGCCACGGCGACCGCGCGGCGTGTCCCCAGGAAACAACGCCGTCGCCGCGATCCTGCTATTCCCTGTGCCCTATTCCCTGTTCCCTGTTCCCTGTTCCCTGTTCCCTATTCCCTGTTCCCTACCCCTGGGCGGAGGATGCGATGGCGTGGGTGTTCCTGGTGATCGCCGGATTGCTGGAGGTGGTCTGGGCGATCGGGCTCAAGTACACGGAGGGGTTCACGCGGCTGTGGCCCAGCGTGGGAACGCTCGCCGCGATGGGCGCCAGCATGTGGCTGCTGTCGATGGCGCTGCGCACGCTCCCGGTGGGGACGGGCTACGCCGTGTGGACCGGGATCGGCATCGTGGGGGCGAGCATCCTGGGGATGGTGCTCTTCAACGAGTCGCGCGACGCCGTGCGCATCGTGGCGCTGCTGATGATCGTGGGCGGGATCGTGCTGCTGCGCGTCCACGAGGCCGCGCAGTCATCCCCCGCCGACGGGGAGGCGGGTGGCCGCGCCGCGGTCGCGGAGCAGCCGGCCGTCGGGGGGCACGCGGACGTTCAACCAGGCGGCGGACATCATGAAGCCCGCGATCCCGCCGAGGAGCATCACGCCCGGGCCGCCGAGGAGCGAGCCCAGGATGCCGCCCCCGATGGTGCCGAGCGTGGGTCCGCCGACGGCTAGCCAGAGCGGGACGTGCCGCATCATCCCCCACGCCGCGACGGGCCCCAGCACCGCGCCCAGCACGCCGCCGAGGAAACCGATGAAGGGGATGATCTCCGCATGCCGCACGAAGCCGCGGAATCCCTCCTCCGCCAGGAGCCACGCCGCCCCCGCGGCCGCGCCGGACACCGCGCCGAACACGGCGCCCGCCGCCATCAGCCCCGCCGTCACCAGCGCGATCCGCAGCGCGCGCATGTTCTCCTCCGGTTGGTGAGCCTGGCACCGCCTCGCCGTCATCCCCCGCCCGCGTGCAGGCGGCCGGGCGTGAAGCCGCCGCCGAGTGGAGCAGCTCGCCGCGGAATGCGGACCCGCAG
>DATAAG010000930.1:0-11884 GCA_036260235.1 Longimicrobium sp. | reverse complement strand
GGTGGACGTGCCTCGGCGAGGCCGGGGGAGGGCCCCGCGATTGCGGGAACGGCCGCGCCGGGCCGATCTTGCTGCATCAGGCAACGCGAGACGGTGAGGCGGCATGCTCCAGGCGGCGGGCACGGCAGAGATGGCGGTGGTGGATGCGGCGGCCGGGCCGGCCGTCGCGCGCTTCGACGCGCCGGGCGGGCCCGGCGGCGGGCGCTCGTTCCGCTTCCGCGGCCTGCGCGGGGTGCTGCGGGCGGAGCGGGTGGAGGAGGTCGCGGAGGTCATCCGCCAGGTCGAAGCCGCCGTCGCCACCGGGGTGCACGCGGCGGGGTTCGTGGCGTACGAGGCCGCGCCCGCCTTCGATCCCGCCCTCGCGACCCGTCCCCCCGACCCGCGCCTCCCCCTCGCCTGGTTCGCGCTCTACGCATCGCGCGAGGAGGCCGATCCCGCCTGCGCCGAGGGGCCCTTCCCCCCGGCTCCCTCCCCGCTCGTTTGTCGCGGAGAAGGGGATGCGGAGATCGGCGCGTGGCGCATCGACGTCCCCGAGGCGGAGTACCGCGGACGCGTGGAGCGCATCCGCGCGCTGATCGCGGCGGGCGACACCTACCAGGCCAACTTCACCGTCCGCCTGCGCGCCCCCTTCCGCGGCGATCCCACCGCGCTGTACGAGCGGCTGTGCCTGGCCCAGCGCTCCGCCTTCTGCGCCTGTCTCGACGTCGGCGGGGGGATGACGGTCGTCTCCGCCTCCCCCGAGCTCTTCTTCCGCAGCGATGGACGCGAGATGGAGCTGCGGCCGATGAAGGGGACGCGGCCGCGCGGGCGGTGGCCGGAGGAGGACCGCGCCCTGGCGGCCGAGCTGGCGCAATCCGCCAAGGACCGCGCGGAGAACCTGATGATCGTGGACCTGCTGCGGAACGACGCGGGGCGGGTGGCGGAGTTCGGCAGCGTGCGCGTGGAGCGGCTGTACGAGGTGGAGCGGTACGAGACGGTGCACCAGATGACGTCCACCATCCGCGCCCGCCTGCGCGCGGACGCGGGGCTGCCAGACGTCTTCCGCGCCCTCTTCCCCTGCGGCTCCGTCACCGGCGCGCCCAAGGTGCGGACGATGGAGATCATCCGCGACCTGGAGACGGGGCCGCGCGGCGTCTACTGCGGCGCCATCGGCTTCGTGTCGCCGGGGGAGGCGGTGTTCAGCGTGGCAATCCGCACGCTGCTGATCGACGCGGCCGCGGGGGAGGCGGAGCTGGGGGTGGGGAGCGGGATCACCTGGGACTCGGACGCGGACGCCGAGTACCGCGAGTGCTGGGACAAGGCCGCGTTCGTCCGCCGCGCCCCCGCGGACTTCCGGCTGCTGGAGACGCTGCTGTGGGAGCCGGAGGCCGGCTGGTTCCTGCTGGACGGCCACCTGCGCCGCCTGGCGGATTCCGCCGAGTACTTCGGCTACGCGTTCGACCGGGAGGATGCCGTACGGCGGCTGGCCGCGGCCGCGGGTGCCTTCGATGCGTCGATGCGCGTGCGGCTGCTGCTGGACCGCGACGGATCGCTGGAGATCGAAAGCGCGCCGCACCACTCATCCGCCGAGCCCGCGAGGATCGCCGTCGCGCGGGAGCCGGTGGACAGCGCCGATCCGCTGCTCTACCACAAGACCACGCGGCGGGGAGAGTACGAGCGCCGCGCCGCCGCCCGCCCCGACTGCGACGACGTGCTGCTGGTGAACGAGCGCGGCGAGCTGACGGAATCCACCATCGCCAACCTGGTGGTGCGGCTGGACGGCGCGCTGTGGACGCCGCCGCTGGCCTGCGGCCTCCTTCCCGGCGTCTTCCGCGCCCACCTCCTCGACGCAGGCGAGATCCGCGAGCGCATCCTCCACCCCGCCAACCTGCAGCGCGCGGAGGAGGTCTGGCTCATCAACTCCGTCCGCCGCTGGCGCCGGGCCCAGGTGGCCTGATCCCGGATCCGCGAATGAAGAGCCTGACGCAGAGTCAGCGGAGTGAGCAGAGTTCGACGTGTCGTGCAGGGGACGACTCTGCTCACTCTGCTGACTCTGCGTGAGGCCCTGTCTTCTCCTGGAAATGCGAGAAAGATGCTTCGGCGCATCATCATCTTGCTCGTGCGCTGGCGGGCCTATCACGCCACGGCGATCAGCGCATCGTGCGACCGGGACGATTGCGTAAATTGTTAATGGCGCACGTTTTACGCCTTGACGGCTCGGCAAACATTTGATACCCTTCGTCAACTCTCTCCTCTCACGCCCTTTCATAGAGGTACCATGCAGTCACGTTTCCGGCCGTTCGGATACCCGGCTCTCGCCCGGCGCGCGCGGTGGCTCGCCACGCCGGTCGTTGCCGTCCCGCTGCTGCTCGGCGCCTGCGACGACCGCCCCCTCCCCCTGCAGCCGGCCAACGAGCCCGCGGCCGCGGCGGGCGCCGTCCCGTCCACCGTCCGCACGGCCGGGGGCGACCTGGTCACCGGCGAAGCGGAGGTCTTCGCGCAGGCGCTGGCGGAGATCGGGCCCGAAGGAAAGGTCCTGATCTGGATCAAGGAAACCGGCACCCCCCGCCCCACGGCCGAGTTCCTGATCAACCTTCCGGGGTCGGCCCCGGAGACCATCGCGCTCCCGGCGGACGCGCCGGGCGCCCGCCGTCGCAGCGACCTGGGCCCCGCGTCCGTGCGCGGCGCCTCGATGGACGCGGTGGTCCGGGCGCTCACCCGGGCCGGCGTGGAGGCGCCGCGCCCGATGGAGGCGCTCCCGGTCATCGCCGCGCGGCTCCCGGAGCGGGTGCGGCTCGCCGCGCTGCAGGTGCTGCTGCGGCACCCCAACGTGGACTACGTCAGCGCCGTGCGCGCCCGCGCGGTGGAGCCCACCGGGCTCCCCACCGGGCTGAACATGGAAGACACCCGCCACACGGTGCACGACGTCCTGAGCGCGTGGGACATCACGCGCGGCAGCGGGGTCAAGATCGGGGTCATCGACAGCGGCCTGGCGCGGGTCGCCGCGACGGGCAACTTCCACGAGGACGCGCTCTTCACCAGCACCACCTTCGGCAACTACGGCGTGGTCGCGATGGGCTTCGTGGACGACGAATGCGGCTCCACCCCCGCCAGCACCGGCTCCTGCATCCCGTACGACGATAACGGGCACGGCTCCCAGATGGTGGGGCTGGTGGGCGCGAACGACAACGACGTCGGGAGCGTGGGGATCGCCCCGTTCGCCACCACGTACAGCATGAAAGCCGTCTGGAACACGTACATCCGCGGGTACTGCGGATCCTACCCGTGGGACGAATCGACGTACTGCCTGGAGATGGACGACTATCTCCGCACCATCGACTACGCGGCGGTCAACAGGATGCACGTGCTCCTGATGCCCTTCTCGTTCCAGAGCAGCAGCAGCGACGAATACCGCTCGCTTTCCACGGCCTACCACACCTACGGCGTTTTCCTGGTCTCGGGGACGGGGAACACGGTGGGCGGGGCCGCGCGGTACCCGGCCAACTACGACGTGGTGATGGGCGTGGGCGGGGTGGACGAGGCGGGGAACAACGTCTACAACACGGCGGCGCGCGACGTCTCCGGCTACTACATGGGCAAGACGCTGAAGCCGACCTGCTACAAGACCGCGTATTGCGACGCCGGCTCGCCGGGCCAGTACGGGAGCTTTGTCGGCACCTCCGTCGCCTCGTCCACCGTGGCGGGGATCGTGGGGCTGGTGCGGGCCGCGCATCCCACCGAGACCCCCGCGCAGATCTGGCAGCGGATCACCGCCACGGCCGAGGGGCCCAACCGGGTGGTGAAGGCGCTCGCGGCGATCAACTGGCAGCGCCCGCTCTAGGCGAGCATCTCAGGGCCGTCGACCGCCCCCATCTACAGTTCCCTGAGCCGGACGGCGTCGGCGGCCAGCGGGACGGAACCGTACAACGACACGTGGCTCCGCAACGGCGCCGCCGTCCACACCGGCGCCACGTACACGGGCTGGGTCTACGCCAGTTTCACGCTCCAGGTGCAGGTCCCCGGCGCCACGGGGGCACCGCCAGCGCCGATGTACGTGACGGCGTCCTGAGGCGGCGCGGCGCCGGCCATCGCCCTCCGCCGCGGCTGGTGGAAGGAGGACGAAGGCCGGCGCCGCCATCCACGACAATCCGGCGGACCTCCTCGCCGGCCCCGGCCCGGGCCGAGGCGGCGAAGAAGGGTTCCGGACCGGGCGGGGCATCGTCCTCGCCCGGTCCGTCTGCTCTCCGGCTCATCGCCTGCCGACCGGGAAGCGGTCCGATCGTGCCGTGTCACCAGCCGTCCGGGGGCGCCCGTCCCCGTAGCCCTGTCGGCCACCGGTGTCGGGGCGCTCGCGAAGAAGCTGACAAGCGCTCCTAAAAAGTCATAGTGTAGACCCGGGTTGATGATCATCAGCAACCTCCGGCTCCATCAACACCGGGGATGGCTGACTCTCTGGCTTAGCTCCTTTTGGATACATTCGTAATCCGTGTCCACTCCGGTGCCCTGTGCCTGGCCGTGTGCCATCATTTCCACAGTCGCGCACTGTGCCTTGCGAAACAAGGTGAACGAAGGACTGGGACCCCTCCCGCCCTGCTACGGGAAGTCGGAATCTGATACATACATTTACCGCCTTGCGATGCAAGGAACATCCGGTTACCGTTAGACTCACCTGTCCAGCGGCATCTTCTCCGTCGCCTTTCACAGAGGTACCCATGCAGTCACGTTTCAGGACGTTCGGACACCCGGCACTCGCCGGGTGCGCGCGGTGGCTGGCCGCGCCCATGGTTGCCGTCCCGCTGCTGCTCGGAGCCTGCGACGACCGCCCCCTTCCCCTGCAGCCGGCCGGCGAGCCCGCGGCCGCGGCGGGCGCCGTGCCGCCCACCGTCCGCACGGCCGGCGGCGACCTGGTCACCAGCCAGGCGGAGGTCTTCGCGCAGGCGCTGGCGGAGATCGGCCCCGACGGCAAGGTCCTGATCTGGATCAAGGAAACCGGCACCGCCCGCCCCTCGGCCGAGTTCCTCCTGAACCTCCCGCCCACGGGCAGCGAGACCATCGCGCTGCCGGCGGAGGCGCCGGGCGCCCGGGGGCGGAACGACCTGGGCCCGGGATCGGTCCGCGGCGCCTCCCTGGAGGCGGTCGTCCGGGCGCTCGGCCAGGCCGGCGTGGAGGATCCGAACCCCATGGAGGCGCTCGGGGTGATCTCGGCGCGGCTGCCGGAGCGGGTGCGGCTCGCCGCGCTGCAGGTGCTGCTGCGGCACCCCAACGTGGACTACGTGAGCGCCGTGCGCGCCCGGCCGATCGAGTTCAACGGCCTCCCCACCGGACTGAACCTCGAAGACACCAAGCACACGGTGCACAAAGTCCTGGAGGCGTGGGACGTGACGCGCGGCTTCGGGATCAAGGTGGGGATCCTCGACAGCGGCCTGGCGCGGATCGCCGCGACGGGCGCCTACCACCAGGACGCACTCTTCACCAGCACATCCAGCGGAGGCTACGGCGTCGTCGCGCTGGGCTTCGTCGACGACGAATGCGGCTCCACCACCTCCGCGAACAACGGAGCCTGCATCCCGTACGACGACCACGGGCACGGCTCCGCGATGGTCGGCCTGGTGGGCGCGAACGACAACGATTTCCCGACGGATCTTCCGGGTGTGGGGATCGCACCGTACGCCACCACGTACAGCATGAAGGTCGCCTGGAACACGTACGTCCACGGCGACTGCGGCAGCTGGGGCGACGAGAACATCTGGTGCATCGAGGACGACGACTTCCTCCGCGCCATCAACTACGCGGCGGCCAACAGGCTGCACGTGCTCTCCATGAGCTTCAAGGAGGAAGGAAACAGCGACATCTACCGGGCGCTGTCGGCGGCGTACCACACCCACGGCGTCTTCCTCCTCGCGTCGACGGGGAACACGGTGGGCGGATCCGCGCAGCAGCCGGCCTCCTACGACGTGGTGATGGGCGTGGGCGGGGTGGACGCGGCGGGGAACAACCTCCACAGCACGGCGGCGCGCGACGTCTCCGGCTTCGCCGGCGGAGTCACGCTGGCGCCGACCTGCTACAAGAGCACCTACTGCGACGCCGGCTCGCCGAGCACGTTCGGGCAGGCGGGCGGCACCTCGGCCGCCACGGCGAACGTGGCGGGGGTGGTGGCGCTGGTCCGCGCCGTTCACCCCACCGAGACCCCCGCGCAGATCTGGCAGCGGATCGTCGCCACCGCCGAGGGGCCCAACCTGGTGGTGAACGCGCTCGCCGCGATCAACTGGCAGCGCCCGCTCTAGGCGAGCATCGAGGCCGGCGACTGCTCCGGTCTTCAGCTACCAGAGCTGGAGCGCGCCGGCGGCCAGCGGAACGGCGCCGTACATCTACACGTTGGCTCCACAACGGCGCCGCCGTCGCCACCAGCGCCACGTACGCCGGCTACGTCGACGGCAGCTTCACGCTCCAGGTGCAGGTCTCCGACGCGACGGGGCGCACCGCCAACGCGTCGATGTACGTGACGGCTTCATGAGCCGGCGCGGCGCCCCGGACCGGCGGACCGGCCGCCGGCGGCGGCGCCCGCAAACAGAGTGAGGCTCGCGCGCGGAACGGCCGGAGAGGGAACGGTGGAGGCCTGCCGCATCGGCCGGCTTCCTCCCGCCGTCTCCCTGCGCCGTCTCTTTTGCGCCACCGTGGGAACACTGTCCATGTGTCGTCTTCAGCCGGATCCGGAACGAACGTCCCCGCGCGATCCCGGAGGGCCGGGTCGGCGCCTCCACGCGCGGGCGGACGCAGCCGAAGGCACCCAGTACCAGGAGGAAGCATTGAAGCAGACATGGAGGCTCCGCCCGCCGTCAGGCAGGATGCCCGCGCTCCTCGCCGCCCTGGCCGCGCTCGCCGGCGCCGCGCCGGCGGCCGAGGCGCAGACCCCCACCTGCAAGCGGCAGCTGAGCGCGCTGGTGGTGGCGATGGACCAGTTCATCTGGTACAACCGCCTGGGCGCCCGCGACCCCGGCGCGATGATGTTCGCCCTCTACCAGGACGTGCGCCCCGGCTCGACCGGCGTGCTGGCGCCCGGGAGCGTGGTGCTGCGGCCGGGGAAGCGCCCGCGCCCCATCACCCTGCGCATGAACGTGGGCGACTGCCTGCAGGTCACCCTCTACAACTACCTGTCCAACACCCCCGGGCACAACCAGCCGCACACCCGCGACGTCTCCATCCACGTGGCGGGAATGCAGGCGGTGGGCACCATCGCCGCCGACGGCACCAACGTGGGCGCCAACGCCGGGACGGCGCTCACGCCCACCGGCCAGCGCAAGGCGTACAACTTCTACGCGGCCAGGGAGGGCACCTTCCTCCTCTACAGCACCGGCGCCATGACCGGCGGCGAGGGCGACGGCGGGCAGGTCGCCAAGGGCCTGTTCGGCGCCGTGAACGTGCAGCCCGAGGGCGCCGAGTGGTACCGCAGCCAGCTGACTGCCGAGGAGATGGCGTGGGCCACCCGCAAGGACGCCTCCGGAGTGCCCCTGCAGACCGCGCAGGGGCACCCCGTGATCAACTACGACGCCGTCTACCCCTCCGGGCACGCGCGCGCGGGCGAGTACATCCTGCGGATGCTGAACCCGAGCACCAGCCGGATCGTCCACTCCGACCTGAACGCCATCATCACCGGGCCCAACCGGGGGCTCTTCCCGGCCGGCACCTACGACAGCGTGGTGGTCAACCGCGGGCGGCACCGGCCCTTCCGCGAGTTCACCGTCATCTTCCACGACGAGACGGGGCTGGTGCAGGCGTTCGACAACGTCTTCGAGGACCCCAGGTTCGAGCACACGCTGCACGGCGGCCGCGACGCCTTCGCCATCAACTACGGCACCGGGGGGATCGGGGCCGAGGTGCTGGCCAACCGCTTCCGCGTGGGGCCGATGAAGGACTGCACCGAGTGCAAGTACGAGGAGTTCTTCCTCTCCAGCTGGGTGGTGGGCGACCCCGCGATGGTGGTGGACGTCCCCGCCGACGTGGACGCCAACGGGGACGGCGTCCCCGACCCGGGCGCCAAGGCCACCAAGGCGCTCTACCCGGACGATCCGTCCAACGTGTTCCACGGCTACATGAACGACCACGTGAAGATCCGCAACCTTCACGCGGGGCCCAGGGAGCACCACGTCTTCCACCTGCACGCCCACCAGTGGCTGCACTCGCCCAACTCCGACAACTCGACGTACCTGGACTCGCAGGCGATCGGGCCGGGGGCCGGCTTCACCTACGAGATCACGTACGACGGCGGGAGCAACCGCAACAAGACGCCGGGCGACGCCATCCTGCACTGCCACTTCTACCCGCACTTCGCGCAGGGGATGTGGGGGCTGTGGCGCGTGCACGACGTCTTCGAGCGGGGAACGGTGCTGGACGGGAGCGGGCGCCCCGCGGCCGGCGCGCGGGCGCTCCCCGACGGCGAGATCGCGGCCGGGACGCCGATCCCGGCGGTGGTCCCCCTCCCCACCTACGCGCTGGCGCCGATGCCCACCACCACCATGCCCGGCTACCCCTTCTATATCCCGGGAAGGGCCGGCCGCCGGCCGCCGCGGCCGCCGCTGGACGTGCAGCCCGACGCCGGCGTCCCCGGCGGCTGGCGCAACGGCGGGCTGGCGCGCCACGTGGTGGTGGGCGGCGCGGCGACCCACCCGCCGCTCAACCGCTTC
Source organism: Longimicrobium sp. (assembly GCA_036260235.1). Classification (GTDB taxonomy): domain Bacteria; phylum Gemmatimonadota; class Gemmatimonadetes; order Longimicrobiales; family Longimicrobiaceae; genus Longimicrobium. Next base: position 3,224 of record DATAAG010000930.1, on the reverse strand, counting down.
GACTTCAGCAAGGTGAACACGCGCATCCAGGCGGACTCGCTCCCCGAGGCGGGAACGCCGCTGGAGGTCAACGCGATGACCTTCCATGCCCGGCGGTCGCAGCCCACGTACCGCTTCGACCCCAACACCGGCACGGTCGTCGCCGACACCTTCCTCACCAACGGCCGGCCGGCCGTGGCGGGGGCTCCCTTCGCCGACCCGTGCGTGGACGACCGGGGCGCGGCGGCGGGGACGGCGCGCAGCTACCTCGCGGCGTCGTTCCAGGTGGACGCGAGCTACAACAAGGCGGGATGGCACTTCCCCCAGCACCGCATGTTCGCGCTCTGGGCCGACGTGGACAGCGTGCGGCGGGGGTTCAAGGCGCCGGAGCCCATGTTCATCCGCGCCAACACCAACGACTGCGTCACGTACAGCCTGGTCAACCTGATTCCCAAGGACTACGAGCTGGACGACTTCCAGGTGAAGACGCCCACCGACATCGTGGGGCAGCACATCCACCTGGTGAAGTTCGACGTGACGGCCTCGGACGGGTCGGCCAACGGCTTCAACTACGAGGACGGCTCGATGAGTCCCGGCGAGGTGCGCGAGCGCATCGAGGCCATCCGCCGCCAGAACGGCTGCACCGGCGCGCACTCCGGCGACGCGCGCGACGGGCGGTTCGTCTGCCCGGTGGCGCGCGCGCACCCCTTCTTCGGGGACGGGCCCAACGGCGAGTGGGTGGGGGCGATGGAGACGCTCTCCCGCTGGTACGTGGACGACGTGCTCAACCGGCAGGGCGTCGACCGGACGCTGCGCACGGTGTTCACGCACGACCACTTCGGGCCTTCCACCCACCAGCAGACCGGGCTGTACGCGGGGCTGGTGACGGAGCCGCAGGGCTCCACCTGGCGCGACCCGGAGAACGGCGTGCAGTTCGGCGGGCGCTTCGACGGCGGGCCCACCAGCTGGCGCGCGGACATCCTCACCGCCAACGCCGACTCCAGCTACCGCGAGTTCAACCTGCAGCTGGCGGACTTCACCCTGGCGTACCGCAAGGGGTCGAACAACGCGCACCGCACCTTCACCGACAACGCCACCGGCGTCTCGGTGGTGGGGATCGCCGACCCGCCCGCGGCCGTCAACCCGCCCGGGAAGTTCGAGGTGGGGCTCCCGGACCTGATCCGGGCGCCGTTCGCGCGCAACCACTGCCCCAGCCCCAGCAGCACGGTGGCGACCACGCTCAACCTCCCGTGCCCCGAGGTGCTCTCGGCCGACGACCCGGGGACGATGTCGGTGAACTACCGCAACGAGCCGGTCGCGCTGCGCGTGCGCGACCCGGGCACCAACGGGCAGGCAGCGGGGACGGCGGGCGACCTGAGCCACGTCTTCCGCTCCATCGCCCGCGTGGACACCGCCCTCAACAGGCATGGCCCCTACGCGCAGCGGCCGGGAGTGGGGGCGTACGACCCGTACACGCCCATGCTGCGGGCGTACGAGGGCGACCGCGTGCAGATCCGCGTGCTGGTGGGCGCGCACGAGGAGGGGCACAACTTCAGCGTGCACGGGGTGCAGTGGCTGATGGAGCCCTCGGATCCCAACTCCGGCTGGCGCAACAGCCAGATGATGGGGATCAGCGAGCACTACGAGTTCGTCCTTCCGCCGCTGCCGCGCAACAACGTCGGGCCGGAGGTGGACTACCTGTACCGGGCCGGCTCGGCCACCGACGACCTGTGGAACGGCACCTGGGGGATCCTGCGCGCCTCGCAGCGCGGGAACGGGAACTTCCAGCTGCTCAAGCTCCCGAACAACGCGGGGCCCAGCAACGTCAACCCGGCGAACGCGTCGCAGTACTCGGGCGTCTGCCCCGTGGGCGCGCCGGCGCAGGGCTTCGACGTCACCGCGGTGCTGGCGCGCGACGCGCTCCCGCACACGGGGGGCAGGCTGGTCTACAACTCGCGCGCGTCGGGCGGCTTCGGGCCCATCTACGACCCCAACGCCATCCTGTACGTGCGCACCGGCGACCTGAACGCCGACGGGACGCTGAAGAGCACCGTCCCCATCGAGCCGCTGGTGCTGCGCGCCAACCGCGGCGCGTGCATCAGCCTGACGCTGCGCAACCGGCTTCCGGCCGCGCCGCCCGATTCCGACGGGTGGAACACGCTGCCGCCCATCATCGACCAGTTCAACGCCAACGACGTGCGCCCGTCGGGAGACGTGGGGCTGCACGCGCAGGCGCTGGGCTACGACGTCAGCCGCAGCGACGGCGTGAACGTGGGGCTCAACCCCGTTCAGACGGCCGCGCCGGGGGGAACGCAGACGTACCAGTGGTACGCCGGCTACCTCTCGCTGCGCCGCGACTCCATCGTCAGCACGCCGGTGGCGTTCGGCGGGCTCAACCTGATGCCGGCCGACCCCATCGAGCACGCCAGCAAGGGGGCCGTGGGCGCCCTGGTGGTGTGGCCCGAGGGGTGGACCTTCCGCGAAGCGGCCTCCTCGCGGGCGTCGGCGTGGGCCGTCCACGGCGCGTCGGGGGCGGTGTACCGCGACCACGTGGTCATCACGCAGACCGACCTGAACCTCCGCAACGACGCTGGTCCCATCCGGAACCTGGCGGAGGCCGAGGACCCGGAGGACTCGGGGCAGAAGGGGGTGAACTACCGCACCGAGCCCATGTGGCTCCGGAAGCAGTACGCCCCCGACACGCCGCTCTCGACCACGCGCACGTTCAACTACGCGGGCGTGCTGCTGAACACGCAGGTCGGCGGCGACCCGCAGACGCCGGTGTTCCGGTCCGAGGTGGGGCAGAACACGTACTTCCACGTGCTGATGCCGGGCGGGCACGCCCGCAACCTGGGCTTCAACCTGCACGGCCACATCTGGCAGGAGCAGCCCTGGATCAACGGCTCCACGGAGATCGGGCTCAACCCGGGCTCCGAGTGGAAGGGGATCAGCTGGGGCCACGGGGCCAGCAACCACCAGACGATCTGGATCCCCGCCGGCGGCTACTTCAAGATCACGGGCGACTACCTGTGGCGCGACCAGTCGTCGTTCCACTTCGACGGCGGCATCTGGGGGATCTTCCGCGTGGTGTCGGCCGGGACGCTTCCGCCGCCCTGACGGGAAGCGGGACGCGGAGGGCGTCGCAGGAAGGAAGATGAAGGGTGGGGGCGTCTCCGGGCGCCCCCACCCTTTTCTCGTTCCCCAGACGAAAACGACGCTTACGTACCGTGTTGACCGCGGGGAAT
>DATAAG010000929.1:0-7209 GCA_036260235.1 Longimicrobium sp. | reverse complement strand
AAGAAGAACACGGCCATCAGGCCGTCGTTGATCCAGTGGTGCAGCGGGTACGAGAGCTGGTCCGCGCCCAGCCGCAGCGTGAGCTCCGTCTCCCACAGGTGGTGGTAGCCGGCCGCCCACGGCGAGTTGGCCCAGGCGATGGCCGCCAGGGTGGCGGCGATGAGGACGATGCCGCCCGACGACTCCGTGCGGGCGAACCGCGCGAAGGGCGAAAGGATCCGCTGGAACGGCGTGGGCGTGGGCGGGGGAACGACATCGGTGTGCGCGGCCATGCTTCTCCTGTCCGTCGTCTCCGAAAGGGTCGGGGACGGGGAAGGTAGCAAGGGTCCGCGCACAATCCAACCCTGCTGAAATCAGCAGAGTAGAAGGTTTGTACGGTTCAGGGCGAGTGGTCGTGAACGATGCGGCAGCCGGCCGGCGGGCGCCGCGCAGGCCGCCGGCGCCAGGAGCGCGGCCAGCGCGGCGTGGCTGTGGAGGGCGTGTATCAGCGGCGGTCTCGCGAGGCGGTGGCTCGGGCGAAGTCGCCGGCCAGCAGCGGGTACGGGTTCACGTTGTCGCTCTCCCAGTATCTGCTGGGGTCCCGCAGGCGCCCGACGGAAAAGTGCAGGTGGTAGTTGCCGGGCCCGGCGTTCCCCGTGTCGCCCACGTACGCGATCACCTGGCCGCGGATCACGGGGGTGCCGTCGCGGATGCCGGCGGCGTAGCGCTGCAGGTGGGCGTAGTAGTACATCGTGCGCCCGTCCTGGCCCAGCTGGTAGATGGTGATGCCGCCCAGCCCGCCGGTGCGCAGGCGGTGGATGGTGCCGTCCGCCGCCGCCAGCACGGGCGTTCCCGCCGGCGCCATGATGTCGATCGCGTTATGCACCCGCCCGCCGGAGCGCGCGTCGTGGTAGCTGTCGCGCAGCTGCTCCGGCCGCACGCCGCGCACGGGGATGAGCAGCGAGGCCCCGGGCGCCAGGACCGCCGCCTCCATCTCCACCACCTCCTCCTCTGCCCCGGCCTCGCGTTCGCCTTCCGCCGGGCGCCGGGCGGGGATGAAGATCTCGTCGCGGGGGCGCTGGCGCTGCGTGCGCGGCGCCCCGGCGGTCGCGGTGGCGGGCGCGCCTTCCGGCGGCGCGCCGATGGCGATGGTGCAGCCGGGGAGCGCCAGCAGGGCTGCCAGCGCCAGTGCGCCCAGGCGGGCGTGGTGCATGGGGAATGCGATCATGGCACCGTTCCGCGAAAGGTCTTTGCGGAGGACGCCGGGGTTATCCCGGGCGCCCGCACGGAATTGGAAAGGGGGAAAGACGCGTACTGCTGGTTAGCGGGGCCTATATTGCAGCCATTGCGGAGAGAGCGCAAGAACTTCGTGCGGGGAGGCCGCGGAATGTGGCAGTGATGGTGGGGGTGGCGATGCCGTATTGCGGCGGTGACTGGTTTCGAAATGACCTCATGATGTGGGAGCGGGCCTCGTGGACAGCGATTGAAATCGCCGCAACGACTACGCGCTGTCCGCCTTCGCGGACACGGTTCCTGCCGCGCGCAAAGTGAGTTGCACAGTGGCGGCCTTACGAGCAGTTGAAGCCCCGTGCAGTTTGCGGGGCTTTCCGCGGTTGTTGCGGCGGGTTCACCCGCTCAGGCGCGGGGCATGCCATCGGCCCGCCTGCATCGGCCGGGCGATCAGAAGTAGATGTGCAGCGTCAGGGCGGTGGTAAAGCTGCGGACGTGCAGGCTGCTGCCGTCCTGGTCGAACTCCGTGCCGTCCGGCGCTTCCTGGTGCTGCTCGAACCGGCGGGTATGGATGCCGAAGCCCGTGTGGCCGGCCACGCTCATGCGCCGCACCGGGAACCACTCCACTCCCACGGCTGCCGACAATCCGCCGTCCACGCCGCGGTCCTCGAACTCGTAGCCGGAGGAATCCTCCCGCCGCTGGTAGCTGCCGCCGATGGACGCGGTGCCCTGCAGGTACGGCGTCACCTCCCGCGGCGCGACCAGGTACCGCCGCACGTTCAGCCCCACGCTCACGGCGGTGAGAGCCTCCGTCTGGTCGCGGTCGCCCTCGACGTCGATGCCGCCCACGCTCACGCCCAGCCCGAGCCCCACGTTGGTGCGGGAGCCCACCATCTCCCACACTCCGAACTCGCCGGTTCCCCCGCCGCCGTACACGGGCGCCAGGAACGAAAGCGACCAGGTGCCCTTCTGCAGCGAGGTACGGGGGATGGTGTCGGCGGCGGCGTCCTGCGCGTGGGCAGGAGCGGAAAGCAGCAGCGCGGCGGCGGCCGCAGAGAGCGAGAGGGTGCGCATGGAGCCGGGTTTCCGGGGAGAATCGTGGCGATCGCGCGAGGATCGCACCATCCGTTTCTGGGGCGGGCAAACATACGGTCCGGTACGGAGCGGCGCCATCGCCGCCGCTCCGCGGGCGGGCCACTGGACGTATGCCCGTCGCGCGGCTTATATCCCCGCGGAGCAGGTCAACGATCCATCCACGGCGCAGAGACAGGGTGATGGCGAGCAGTCCGGAGGCGGTGATCCGCACGGAGTGGGAGCGCTGGAGCGGCCGCCCCGGCGGCAAGGCGATGTTCAGCTGGCTGCTGGGGCGGCTGGTGCCGTACACGGGCACCATGGGCGCGACGGTGGAGGAGCTGCGCCCCGGTTACGCGCGCGTGACGCTCCGGGACCGGCGCCGGGTGCGCAACCACCTGCGCTCCATCCACGCGATCGCGCTGATGAACATGGCGGAGCTGGCCACCGGCCTGGCGCTGAACTTCGCCATGCGGCCGGACGCGCGCTCCATCCTGAAGGGCCTCTCCATCGAGTACACCAAGAAGGCCCGCGGCACCCTGACCGCCGAAGCGACCGCGCCCGTCCTGGAAAGCAACGACGAGCGCGAGATCACCGTACAGACGGAAATCCGCGACGAGGCGGGCGACGTGGTGGCCACCGCCCGTGCGAACTGGCTGGTGGGGCCGCGCAAGTAGGCGCCCATCCACCGCTCCGCGTGAGCTGGGGCGCCGCCGGCTCGCCGCGCGGTGCGCGCACCGGGGGGAGAGAAACGACGAGCGCGAGACCTCCGTACGGACGGAGACCCGCGACCGGGTGGGAAACATCGACTTCCATCCCAGGATCCCGATGCGCCGCAAGCACGCGCAGGTGCGCGACCAAGAGCCACTTCCCGCCATGCTGGCCGGTGACGACGGGACTGCCCCTCCAGCGCCGGCCGCCCTTGTCTCGCCGCAGGAGCGCGAAATTGCGGCGCTCCTTCCCGACGACCTGCGCGTCGTGATCGAAGGCAGCAGCACCACCCGCCTGCTGCTCATCGCTGCGGGCCTGCTGGGGGGCCTGACCCTCGAGCTGTACGCAATGGGGGGGATGTACAACCTGGAGGGGCAGGTCCTGCTCATCGGCGGCCCCTGGGCCTTCGTCGCCTGGCTGATACACCGGGACCTGGTGCGCCGCCGCAGGGAGTTCCGCCTGGCGGATGGCGGGATCACGGTGGAGGTGAGGCCCCTCGCCGGCGGCCCGCCGCGGGTCACGCACATCCGGTGGACGGAGATCGCCGATTACACCGTTTCCGTCGATTACGAGAAGGCGTACCTGCGCGTGGTGAGCGCCGGCGGCTACACCCTCACGCTGGACGACCGCCCGCCGCGCCTGTCCACGCGCGAGCTCATTCGGCGCTTCGTGGAGCAGGCGGATCGCCATCCTCGCGCCGCTGAGCCCAAGCCCCGCAGGAAGGGAGTACCGCTCCCCGACGTCACGGGAGAACGGCCTCCCATTCTGGCCGGCTGCCTCACCGTGTTCGCCTTCATCATGGTCAGTTCGGCGGTGGAGACGTTCCTGGAGCCGTCGTTCGCGCAGGAGATGGCCGGGATCGCCGTGCTCAGCGCGATCCTCCTGGGCGTGCACATGTGGTGGACTCTGGACGACTCCGACGTCGCCGTGGCGGACCGCGACGCGCGGAGCTTGATCGCCCGTCTTCGCAGGTGGCTGCGACGGGTGTTGCGCGTACGCGTGAGCTGACAGCAGCCCGCAAAAGGTCGTCTCACGCGGAGAACGGGGCGGGCGGAGAGGGACCCGTTCCTCCGCCGTCCGCGTCTCCCCGTGAGACCGCTGTTTTTTTCAGCGCCTGTAGTCTCGGTGCGCGTTCCATCACGGCAGAAACCTGGCGGCGGGGCGGGCTGAACACCGAGTCCGCAAAAGAATGGGCCTCACGCAGAGTCAGCAGAGTCAACGGAGTTTTCTCGTGCCGTTTCCTCCGCTCAAACAATCAACTCAATTCACGTAACGAGAAGAGGACGGGGAGGATCGGCCGGGAAAGATACGATGTTTTTCCGCGCGCGGGCAGCGTTTTTCACCGCACTGGGCGGGTGATCGCTCTGTGCGGCCCGGCACTTGTAGGGGCAGGATGTGCTCACGATCGAACGACATGACCCGCGCCTCGTGATGGAATTGCCCGGGGGAGGATGATCCGCATCGCCGCACCGCCCGCCGCCGCCGATCCGCTCGCACCCGCCGAGGCGTGGTTCGCCGCGCGCGGGTGGGAGCCGTTCGCGTTCCAGCGCGAGGTGTGGCGCGCGTACCTGGCCGGGGAGAGCGGACTGATCCACGCGGCCACGGGGACGGGAAAGACGTACGCCGCGTGGCTGGGGCCGGTGCTGGAGTGGATGGCCGCCAAGGCCCACGGGCACGAGCCATCTCCCCCTCTCCGCGAGGAACGAGCGGGGAAGGGGCGGGGGGGAGGGGCAACGGCGCCGCCGCTGCGGGTGCTGTGGATCACCCCGCTGCGCGCGCTGGCGGCGGACACGGAAGAGGCCCTGCGCGCGCCGCTCACCGACCTGGGCGTGCCCTGGACGCTCGAGTCGCGCACGGGCGACACCAGCGCCGCGGTGCGCAGCCGGCAGCGCACCCGGCTGCCCACCGCGCTGGTCACCACCCCGGAAAGCCTGGCGCTCCTCCTTTCCCGCGACGACGCGCGGCCCCTCTTCGCCGGGCTGCGGGCCGTCATCGTCGACGAGTGGCACGAGCTGATGGGCACCAAGCGCGGCGTGCTGGCCGAGCTGGCGCTGGCGCGGCTGCGGGGGTGGCGCCCCGGCCTGCGCACCTGGGGGCTCAGCGCCACCATCGGCAACTTGGACGACGCGCTGGACGCGCTGCTGGGGGTGGCGCCGGACCGGCCGCGCGGGCGCATCGTGCGCGGGCACGTGCCCAAGGAGGTGGTGGTGGACGCGCTCATCCCCCCCACCATCCAGCGCTTTCCCTGGGCCGGCCACCTGGGCACGCAGATGCTGCCGCAGGTGGTGGAGGCGGTGGAGGAGGGCGAGAGCGCCATCGTGTTCACGAACACCCGTTCACAAACGGAGATCTGGTACCAGGCGCTGCTGGAGGCGCGGCCGGACTGGGCGGGGCAGATCGCCCTGCACCACGGCTCGCTGGACCGGGCGCGGCGCGAGTGGGTGGAGGAGGGGCTGCGCTCCGGCCGGCTGCGCTGCGTGGTGGCCACCTCGTCGCTGGACCTGGGCGTCGACTTCTCCCCCGTCGACCGGGTCCTGCAGATCGGCAGCCCCAAGGGGGTGGCGCGGCTCCTTCAGCGCGCGGGGCGCAGCGGCCACCGCCCGGGCGCGGTGAGCCGGGTGACCTGCGTCCCGACGAACGCGCTGGAGCTGATCGAGGTGGCGGCCGCGCGCGACGGGATGCGCGCCAACGCGGTGGAGTCGCGGCTTCCCGTGGAACGGCCGCTGGACCTGCTGGCGCAGCACGTGGTGACGGTGGCGCTGGGGGGCGGGTTCGGGGCGGACGAGCTGGCGGCGGAGGTGCGCACCACCCGCGCCTACGCGGAGCTGATGGACGACGAGTGGCAGTGGGTGCTGGACTTCGTCACCCGCGGCGGGGCCGCGCTCAGCGCGTACCCCGAGTTCCAGCGCGTGGTCGTCGGCGAGGACGGAACCCACTACGTGGACGACCGGCAGATCGCGCGGCGGCACCGCATGTCCATCGGCACCATCGTGAGCGACGCGTCGGTGACGGTGAAGTACGTCGGCGGGGGCGCGCTGGGTTCGGTGGAGGAGAGCTTCATCGCGCGGCTGAACCCCGGGGACAAGTTCGTCTTCGCGGGAAAGCCGCTGGAGCTCGTGCGGGTGCGCGACATGGTGGCGTGGGTGCGCCGCGCGAAGAACACCAGGGGGTACATCCCGCGGTGGATGGGCGCGCGGATGCCCCTTTCCACCGAGCTGGCGGCCAGCCTGCGGGCGCGGCTGGAAGAGGCGTCGCGCGGCGTCTGGCGCGACGTGGAGATGGAGGCCATCCGCCCGATCCTGGAGATCCAGGCCCGCTGGTCGCGCATCCCCGCCGCGGACGAGCTGCTGGTGGAGCGGGTGAAGACGCGCGAGGGGCACCACCTGTTCTTCTTTCCCTTCGAGGGGCGGCTGGTGCACGAGGGGCTGGCGGCGCTCTTCGCGTACCGCATCTCGCGCCTGGTCCCCATCTCCTTCACGTTCTCGATGAACGACTACGGGATCGAGCTGCTTTCCCCCGATCCCGCGCCGCTGGACGAGGCGCTGGCGGCGGGGCTACTGAGCCCGCACGACCTGCTGGACGACGTTCCCGCCAGCCTGAACGCGACGGAGATGGCGCGGCGGCAGTTCCGGGAGATCGCGCGGGTGGCGGGGCTGGTGTTCCAGGGCTATCCGTACGCGGGAAAGACGGCCAGGCAGCTGCAGGCCAGCAGCGGCCTGTTCTTCGACGTCTTCACCCGCTACGACCCCGGCAACCTGCTGGTGACGCAGGCGCACCGCGAGGTGCTGGAGCGCCAGCTAGAGAGCAGCCGCCTGGGCCGCACGCTGGAGCGCCTCTCCCGCGGCCGCGTGGTCGTCACCGAGCCGAAGCGCACGCCGCCGCTGGCGTTTCCGCTCCTCGTCGACCGCACCCGCGAGGCGGTGACCAGCGAGTCCATGGCGGACCGCGTGCGCCGCATGCAGGTTGCGCTGGAGAAGTACGCCGACACGGGGCGATGACCGCAGTCCCGGCGGCGGCAGAGTCCTCCTGATTGGGCCTCACACGGAGTCAGCAGAGTCAACAGAGTTCTTTCTACCCTGACTCTGCTGACTCTGGTGCGTCAGGCGAAGCCTGACCTCTCTTGTGAACTGAAAGGAGTTCACCATGTGAAATGCCTGTGAGACATGTAGCCAAACAGGCGGGGTGAACCGGGCAACCGGAGCCCTGAAGCACCTGTGA
>DATAAG010000928.1:0-3035 GCA_036260235.1 Longimicrobium sp. | reverse complement strand
ACGACTACTTCCACGTGCTGGAGAAGGTGCACGGGGAAAAGGGCGCGCGGCTGGCGTTCGAGAGCCACCAGGCGGCGATCGAGCAGATCGGCCGGATCGTGGCGGACGAGGGGATCGACTGCGACCACGTGCGGGTGGACGGCTACTGGTTCCGCGCGCCGGGCGACGGCCACGGGCCGGACTTCCTGGAGAAGGAGGCGGACGCCGCCCGGCGCGCCGGCGCCACGGTGGAGCTGGTGGAGCGCGTTCCCGGCGTGCCGTTCGACAGCGGGCAGGCGCTGCGCGTGGCCGGCCAGGGACAGTTCCACGTCCTGAAGTACCTCTCGGGCCTGGCGGACGCCATCCAGCGGCTGGGCGGCCGCATCCACACGGGCAACCTGGTGACGGAGGTGGAGGGCGGGCCGCGTCCCACCGCGAAGGGCGACGGCTTTTCCGTCACCGCCGGAGCCGTCGTGGTGGCGACGAACCCGCCGGTGCACGACCGCTTCGCCATCCACCCCAAGCAGGCGCCCTACCGCACCTACGTGATCGCCGGGCGGGTGCCGGCCGGGACGGTGCAGCCGGCGCTCCTGTGGGACACCCTGGAGGCGTACCACTACGTGCGCACGCAGCCGGTGGAGGGCGACCCGACGCAGGTGTGGGTGATCGTGGGCGGCGAGGACGTGAAGCAGGCGCACGCCGACGACCACGAGCAGCGCTTCGCCAGCCTGGAGGCGTGGGCGCGGCCGCGCTTCGGAATCCAGCAGGCGGAGCTGCGCTGGTCGGGGATGGTGATGGAGCCGTTCGACTACCTGGCGTTCATCGGGCGGGACCCGGCGGGGCGCGAGAACGTGTACGTCTCCACCGGCGACAGCGGGCACGGGATGACGCACGGCACCATCGGCGGGATGCTGACCAGCGACCTGATCCTGGGGCGCCCGAACGAGTGGGAGACGCTGTACGATCCGTCGCGCAAGACGCTGTCGATGGACTCCGTGCTGGAGTTCGCGATGGAGAACGTGGACGTGGCGGTGCAGTACGCCAAGTACTCGCCCACGTTCAGGGACGCGGGGAGCGTGGACGAGGTGGCGCCGGGGACGGGCGCGGTGATCCAGCGCGGCCTGCAGAAGGTGGCGGTCTACCGCAACGAGCAGGGGGTGGCGCACGAGCTGTCCGCCGCGTGCACACACCTGCAGTGCATCGTCCGCTGGAACAGCGAGGAGAAGAGCTGGGATTGCCCGTGCCACGGCTCGCGCTTCGGTCCCACAGGCGAGGTGCTCACCGGGCCCGCCATCTCCCCGCTGCAGAAGCTCGACGACGCGGAGTGACGCACCCCGTAAAAGCACTCACGCAGAGCAGCAGAGGGGCGGAGCAGCAGGGAAGCGGCACTCGTTCTCTGCTGCTCTGCCTCTCCGCTGCTCTGCGTGAGAATTCCTTCACGTGGTCTTCGCGGGGCACGGAACGTGTACGGGGCGGCGGCCCCTGACGGCGGGAGGGCCCAATCGACGGGACAAAGGAGAGGGATGACGAAGCGGGCGAAGGTGGCGCTGCTGGACGTGGACGGCACGCTGATCGACAGCAACGACGAGCACGCGCAGGCCTGGGTGGACGTGGGGCGGGAATTCGGGTTCGACATCGGCTTTCACCACGTGCGCCGGCTGATCGGGATGGGCGGCGACAAGGTGCTGCCGGCGGTGACGGGGCTGCAGGAGGACGATCCGCTCGGCGAGCGGATCAAGGAGCGGCGGGGCGAGATCTTCCGCGGCGCCTACCTGCCCACGCTGAAGCCGTTTCCCTCCGCGCGCGAGCTGCTGGAGCGGCTGCGGGACGACGGCTACACGCTGGTCGTGGCGACCTCCGCCAGTAAGGAGGACATGGACGGGCTGCTGAAGCAGGCGGGGATCCGCGACCTGATCGAGGAAAAGACCTCGTCCGGCGACGCGGACGAGAGCAAGCCCGACCCCGACATCGTGCAGGCGGCGCTGAAGGCGGCGGACGCGAGGCCGGAGGAGGCGATCATGCTGGGCGACACGCCGTACGATGTGGAGGCGTCCGGCCGGGCGGGGGTGCGCTGCGTGGCCCTGCGCTGCGGCGGCTGGGACGGCGGCGACCTGGGCGGCGCGGTTGCGGTCTACGACGATCCCGCCGATCTTCTGGCGCGGTACGCGGAGTCGCCGTTCGCCGGCCGTTGAGGGCGCGGAGGAGCACGGACCCGGGCGGACCGGGGGAGAGCGCGGCTCTCCCCCGGTTTCCGTTCACCAGGAGGACGGATGCAGAGCGAGGAGCAGGTCACGGGCGCGGTGGAGGTGGGCGCGGAGGCCACGGCGCCGGTGCCGGGATGGGGATGGACGGAGACGGCGCTGTCGCTGATGGTGCTGGTGTGGGGCGTGAACTTCGCCATCGTGAAGTACGCGCTGGACGCCATCGAGCCGCTGGCGTTCAACGCCCTGCGCTTCGTGATCGCGTCGGTGCTGGTGTATGCGGTGCTGCGGGCGCAGGGGCAGTTCTCCCTCCCTGCCCGAGAGGACGTGCCGCGGGTGGTCGCGCTGGGGCTGCTGGGGAACGTGTTCTACCAGATGTGCTTCATCCTGGGGCTGGACCGCACCCCCGCCGGCCACGCCAGCCTGGTGCTGGCGCTCACCCCCATCCTGACGGCGTTCCTGTCGATGCTGACGGGCCACGAGCGCCCGGGCCCGCGCACCTGGGGCGGCGCGGCGCTTTCCATCCTGGGCGTGGCGCTGGTGAGCGGCGCGGGGGTGCGGGTGGGCGGGCGCGACGCGCTGGTCGGCACGCTGATCCTGGTGGGCGCCTCGCTGGCGTGGGCGATGTACACGGTGGGCGCGCGGCCCATCGTGCGGCGCTACGGCTCCGTGCGGACGACCGCGTGGACGCTCTGGATCGGCGCGGTGGGGCTGGTCGCGCTGGGGATGCCGTCGCTGCTGCGGCAGGACTGGGACGCGGTGGGGCCGGCGGCGTGGGGCGGGCTGGCGTTCTCCGCCACCTTCGCCATTGGCCTTGCGTACCTGATCTGGTATCGCGGGGTGGAGCGCATCGGC
>DATAAG010000927.1:0-15867 GCA_036260235.1 Longimicrobium sp. | reverse complement strand
GTTGAGCTTGTTGCTGATGAACTCCTTGTTCTCGCCCACGAACTTCTTCTTGTCCTTGGCGATGTCACGGTAGGCGCGCGACAGCTTGAGGCGCGGCAGGCTGGTGTCGTTCAGGAACACCAGGTACTCGCCCTCGATCTTCTCCACGATCAGGTCGGGGATGATGTAGTTGTCCCCGCCCGACGAGTACTTGAGCCCCGGCTTGGGGTCCAGCTTGGCCACCTCGTCGGCCGCGTCCTGCACGTCGCGCGGCGTGATCGAAAGCTCCTTGCTGATCTCGCTCCAGCGGTGGTTGATGAGCTGGTCGAAGTAGTCGCGGACGATGCGGAACGCCAGGCTGGCCTGCAGCCGCCGCTCGATCTCCGCCAGCTCCGGCTCCGTCTCGCCCGTCTCCTGGATGGCCTCCTGCACCGCGTTGTCGCGCAGCTGCAGCAGGATGCACTCGCGCAGGTCGCGGGCGGCGATCCCCGGCGGGTCGAAGCCCTGGATGATGCGCAGCATGCGCTCCGCCTCCTCCAGCTCGTACGGCTCCAGCCCCTCGAACTCGCCGCTGTCCACGATGAAGTTGTTCAGGTTCTCGACCGTTTCTTCCAGGTCGCAGACCAGGTAGCCCTCGTCGCTGACGTTGCCGATGATCTCCTCGCCCAGCAGCAGCTCCCGCTCGGAAAGGCGCAGCAGGGTGAGCTGGTCGTGCAGGTGGTCGCCCAGGTCCTTGGTGTCGACGGAGACGGGCTCGTAGTACTCGCGCTCCTCGTACTCCTCGCGGCGGCCGCCGGTCTCGAAGCCGTTCAGGAGGATCTCCTCCCAGTCGATCTCGTCGTCCTCCTTTTCCTTGTCTTTCTCCTGCTCCTTGGCCTCTTCCTCGGCGTCCGGCTCCACCAGGTCCAGGAAGGGGTTGTTGAGCAGCTCCTGCTTGAGGTGCTGCTGAAGGTCCAGCAGGGGCATGTAGAGCAGATCCATCGCCTGGTACAGGCGAGGATTGATCTTCATCTCCTGCTTCAGGGTGGTCCCCTGGTAAAGGCCGGTCTTCATGCCGCTTCGTCCTCTCGTGGATCCTGCGTCTCGTCCCGCGGAGAGCCGGGCTGCTCCCCCGCCCCGTCCCGCCCGTCACCGCCACCGTCCGCCGCCGCCCCGCCCCCCGCCCACCCCGTCCCGCGCTCCGTCCCGCCGAACTCCCCGAAATCCGCTTCTCCCCACGCGCCCCCGCCCCCGTCGTCCGGAGGCGCCGCGTCCTGTCCGGCGGCCTCGTCCGGAGGCGCCGCGCTCCCGGGGAGCGGCAGCTCCGGCGGCCGGGGGTAGCGCTCGCGCATCCGCGCGGTGAGGGTGGGGCCCAGGTAGATCTCCGCCACCTCCTCGTTCCACACCAGCTCCGCCACCGTCCCGCTCACCCGCACCCGCCCGTCGTACATGATGTACGCGCGGTCCACGATGTCGAGCGTCTGCTCCACGTTGTGGTCGGAGATGAGCACCCCGATGCCGCGGCGGCGCAGGTCGCTCACGATCTGCTGGATGTCGTGCACGGCGATCGGGTCCACCCCCGCGAAGGGCTCGTCCAGCAGCATGAACTTGGGGTTCCCCACCAGCGCGCGGGTGATCTCCAGCCGCCGCCGCTCGCCGCCGGAGAGCGCGTACGCCCGCGTCTTGCGCAGGTGCTTGATGGAGAGCTCGTCCAGCAGCGTCTCCAGCCGCTTCTTCCGCTCGCCGCGGGGGATCTTCATCATCTGCAGGATGGCCATCACGTTCTCTTCCACGGTGAGCTTGCGGAAGATGGACGGCTCCTGCGCCAGGTACCCGATCCCCGCGCGGGCCCGGCGGTACATCGGCACCCCGGTGAGGTTGCGGTCGCCGATGAACACCTTGCCCCGGTCGGGGCGGATGAGGCCCACCATCATGTAGAAGCTGGTGGTCTTCCCCGCCCCGTTGGGGCCCAGGAGGCCCACGATCTCGCCCTGCGAGACGTGCAGGTCCACCTCGTTCACCACGCGGCGCTTGCGGTACACCTTCACCAGCCCGCGGGCGGAAAGGGTGGCGCCGCCGGGAACCAGCATGGATCCCGGCCGGCGCGGCTCCTCCGCGGGCGCGGGGGGCAGGTCCGGCGCGGCGGGGACCAGGTCGGTGTCGCCGCCGGTGTGCTCCAGGATGGCGCGGATGCGGCCGTCCAGCAGCTCCAGCACCTCCGCGCGGCGCGACTCCACGTCCGCGGCGGCCCAGCCGCTCAGCCGCACCGCGGCCCAGGGCACCTCGCCCGCCGCCTGCTCCCCCTCGCCGTCCTCCGCCCGCGCCACCGGCTCCAGCACGCCGTCGTGCTGCAGGGTGCGGACGATGTGCTCGTCCAGGTAGTGCACCGTGTCGGCCGCGGGAAAGTTCTCCGGCTGGCTGCTGTCGCCGTGGCGCGCGTACCAGCGCTGGTACTCCTCGCGCAGGCCCGTCAGCCAGACGGCGCGCTCCACCGCGCCGTCGCCGTTCACGCGGTCCACCAGCGCGCGCAGGGCGATGAGCTTGCTCAGGTCTCCGGGGCCGGTGGCGTCCACCAGCGCGTGGAAGCCGCTCATGGGCGCCCTCCCGCGGCGGGGCGCCGCCCGGGCGCGGGCGGGTTCGCCGGCGCGACGGCGGGCGGCGGGGGCGGCGGTGTCGAAGGCGGGGTCTGCTCGCCGGCCGCCGGGGGCGGCCGCACGCCCGCCGGGTCGGCGGGAAGCGTGTCCGCCGCCACCGCGCCGGGCCGCGTGGAGTCTGCGCGCAGGGAGTCCGCGCGCGCGCTGTCGCTGTTCAACGGGTCCAGGTACACGCCTTTCTTCAGCCCCCGCACCGTCGCCACGTCCACCTCGCCCTCCAGGAAGGTGAGCTCGATGGTGTCCGCGATCACGTAGTTGATCCCCCGCTTCGCGTCGGGGTCCGCGTTCTCGTCGCGGCTGGGGCGCATGCGGTAGAGCGACCGGGCGCTCCCCAGCGCCAGCATCCGTTCCAGCTCCGCCTCCCCTTCCTCGTTCCCCGGCCCCGCGCTGGCCGTGTCTCCCTGCGCCGTATCCGCGCGCGCCGTGTCGGCGCCGGGGAGCGGGGGCCGAACGGTGTCGGCGGGGACGGAATCCGCCCGGACGGAATCGCCCGCCGCGGCGGAGTCGTGCCTGAAGAAGCCGATGAGGGTGTCGGCGAAGATCAGGTCCTGCTCGTCCAGCCCCAGCGTGGGGAGCGTGTCCCCCGCGGCGGTGTCCGCCGGCGCCGGGCCCTGCACGCGCAGCGTATCCCACGACTGCCCCTCCGCCGTGCCGATGGCGATCACCTGGCGGATGCGCTGCTGCGGCGTGATCGCCTCCAGCGAGTCCGCCTCGATGCGCAGCCCCCTGCCCAGCGCCACGGAGCGCGCCTGCACGCTGTCGCCGCCGGGAATGCGCCCGCTCACCAGCCGCTGCAGCGTGTCGTTGGCGAAGAAGAGCTGCAGCTGCGGCCCGGTCACGCGCAGCCGCTCCTCCACCAGCCGCGCCTTGCCGCGGGAGAGCACCTTCTCCAGCTCGCCTTCGGTGAGGTCGGACTCGATGTAGTCGCCCGTGAGCTCGTAGCTCTCGCCCTTCGTCCGCGCGTTCCGGCGCAGCTCCAGCCGCTCCTGGTCGGCGTCGTAGTACGCCTCCTCCGCCCAGGCGTCCATCTCCTTGCCGTCGATCACCACGTTCCCCGTGGCGGTGACGAACTTCTCGCCCACGGTGGTGATGCGGTCCGCGTCCACCTCCATGGGGTCGCGCTGCCGGCTCTCCCTGCGGGGCGCCACGGTCAGGTGCGGCCGCTCCGTGGCGATGGCCTGCGCGTCGGGCCTCCCCTCGCCGGCGCGGTAGTACTCCAGGTTGGGCCCGCGCAGGGTGCTGCCCCGGTTCTTGTCGGTGAACACCACGTTCCCCGTGGCCCACAGCCGGCCGTTGTTGCCGTTGTAGGTGGCGTAGTCGCTGGTGAGCGACTTTGCGGGGTCCTGGTAGTCCACCCGGCGAAAGAGGTGCACCTCGTTGATGGCCTCGTAGAGCACGGCGCTGTCGGCGCGCAGCTCCTCGCCGCGGGCGCACTGCACCAGCAGCGGCCCGGCGGCGTTGATCACCCGCTGCCCCTCCGCGCCCACGGACACCCAGTCGCCGCGCTGGTAGATGATGTTGCAGACGTTCTGCGCCGCCGCGTCCGCCGCGAACGCGGGGAGCGCCGCCAGGGCCAGGAGGAGCGCGAAGGGGAGCCGCATCAGAGCTCGCCTCCGCTGGCGTTCACGCGCACCCCCGTGGTCCGGGAGTTCTTGCCGCGGACGTTGGTGAAGCGGGTGTCGCTGGTGAAGCCGTCGCTCACCAGCGTCTGCCCCTCTTCCTCCACCATGGTCTCGCGCTCGCTCCACACGCGGTCGCCGCGCTGGTCGTAGTGCAGCTCCTCGCTGCGGATGGTGCGCTTCTGCCCCTTCTCGTTGTGCGTGATCAGGATCACGTTGCCCCGCGCCACCATGATCCCCGTGTTCGCGTCGTACTCACCGCTCTTCGACGTCAGGGTGCCGGGCTTCTTCCCCTGCTGGTCGTAGAAGGTGAGCTTGACGCCGCGGATCTCCGTCACGCTGGTGTTGGGGCGGGTGAACGCGGTGTCGCCGTACACGTCGGCCTTCAGCACGCCGTTCTCGGTGAGCTTCAGGTTCATCCCGTACGTGCGCTGGGTGGCGTCGGCGTCCTGCGACACCGGGCCGGCGGGCGGCGGGCTCTTGCACGCCGCCAGCGCGGCCACGGCGAAGGTCCACAGGAACCTCCGCGCACGGACACCGCCCGCCCGCCCTCTCCCGGAACCGGGGAAGGGCCGATGTGCGACGGGGTTCGGCGGCGAATGCGGTCTCATCGTGTATGGCGAAAGCCGGCGGAAGGCGGTCACACCGCCCCCGCGCGCATCAGGTCGTGGAGGTGCACCATCCCCACCACGCGCCCGTCGCCGTCCACGACGGGAAGCGCCATCACGCCGTGCCGTTCCATCACGCCCACCGCGGCGGCGGCGAGCTGGTCCGGCTGGGCGGTCCGCGGGGTGGTGGTCATCACTTCCGATACGGCGATGGTGAAAAAGTGTTCCTCCCGCTCCATCAGGCGCGTCAGGTCCCCGGAGGTCACCACGCCCAGCAGGCGCCCCTCCCCGTCGACCACCGCCACCGTCCCCCGCCGCTCCGCCAGCAGGAGGACCGCCTGCCGCATGGTCGCCTCCGGCGGCAGCGTGGGGACGTCCTCCGTGACCATCACGTCCCGCACCCGCAGCAGCAGCCGCCGGCCCAGCGCCCCGCCGGGATGGAAGCGGGCGAAGTCCTCGCGGCCGAAGCCGCGGCGCAGCAGGAGCGCGACGGCCAGCGCGTCGCCCATCGCGAGCGCGGCGGTGGTGGACGAGGTGGGCGCCAGGTCGTGCGGACACGCCTCCTCCGCCACCGAGCAGTCCAGGACGAACTCCGCGTGCCGGGCCAGGGCGGAATCCACGCGCCCCGTCATGGCCACCGTGCGCACGCCCATCCGCCCCAGGTACTCCATCAGCCCGCGCAGCTCCTCGCTCTGCCCGCTCTTGCTAAGCAGGATGGCCACGTCGCCGCTCCCCACGATCCCCAGGTCGCCGTGCAGCGCCTCCACGGGGTGCAGGAAGGTGGCGGGGGTTCCCGTCGACGTGAGCGTCGCGGCGACCTTGCGGCCGACGATCCCGCTCTTGCCGATCCCGGCGACGATCACCCGCCCCGGCGCGGCCAGGATCGCCTCCACCGCCCCCGCGAACTGGTCGCCGATGCGGTCCTCCAGCGCGGCCACCGCCTGCGCCTCCATGCGGATCACCCGCCGCGCGCGCTCCAGCGTGTCGCCGATCGACAGCGCGCCCTCCGCCGCATCGACTCCGCCGATGACACCGGTGCTCACCGGCCCCGCTCCCGCTCGCGCACGTAGGCCTCCACCGCACCGGCCCACTCGCCCCGCGCCTTGAGCAGCGCCTCGGCGAACTCGCGCACGGCGCCGTGCCCGCCGCGCCGGGTGCCGTGCCAGCGGGCGTGCGCCCGCGCGTCGCTGGTCGCGTTGCCCACGACGGCGGGAAGGCCGACGCGGCGGAGGACGACGAGGTCCGGCAGGTCGTCGCCCAGGAACGCCGTCTCCTCCCAGCCGACGCCCTGGCGCTCCAGGATGGCGGTGAGGGCGTTCAGCTTGTCCGCCGTGCGGTCCTGGTGCAGGTCGTCCACCTCCAGCTCCTCCGCGCGGATGCGCACCGCCTCCGACGTGCGCCCGGTGACGATGGCGACGCGCAGCCCGGCGGTCCGCATCATCAGGATCCCCAGCCCGTCCTGGATGTCGAAGCGCTTCATCTCCACCGGCTCGCCGCTCTCCGTGGCGCCCAGGTAGATGCCGCCGTCGGTGAGCACCCCGTCCACGTCGAACACCACCAGCCGGATGCGCCGGGCCAGCTCCGCCGGGATCGGGTCCGGCGCCTCAGACACGCGCGGCCTCCGTGTCGAACCCCAGCGCGGCGCGGATCTCCAGCACCTCCTCCACCAGCGGCCGCAGGCGGTAGAGGGGGAGCATGTTCGTGGTGTCCGACAGCCCCTTCGCCGGCTCCGGGTGCGTCTCCACGAAGAGCGCGTCCGCCCCCGCCGCCACCGCCGCGCGCACCAGCGAGGGGATGAACTGCGGGTCGCCCCCGCTCACCCCGCCGCCTTCGCCCGGCCGCTGGACGGAGTGGGTGCCGTCGAAGATGGCCGGCGCGCCGCACGCCTCGCGCAGGAGGGTGAAGTTGCGCATGTCGACCACCAGGTTGCCGTAGCCGAAGAAGGTCCCCCGCTCCGTCACCGCCACGGCGGACGATCCCGCGCCGCGCACCTTGGCCACCGCGCCCCGCATCTCCGCGGGCGCCATCCACTGCCCCTTCTTCACGTTCACCGCCTTGCCCGTGGCGCCGGCGGCGGCCAGCAGGTCGGTCTGCCGGCAGAGGAAGGCGGGGATCTGGAGCACGTCCACTACCTCCGCCACGGGCGCGCACTGGTCGGGGAGATGGACGTCCGTCAGCAGCGGCAGCCCGGTGGCCGCGCGGATGCGCTCCAGCCGGCGCAGCCCCTCGTCCATCCCCGGCCCCCGCGGCGACCCCGGCGACGAGCGGTTGGCCTTGTCGAACGACGCCTTGAAGAGGATCGGGATCCCCAGGTCGTCCTCGATGCGCGCCAGCGCCTCGGCGATCTGCAGGTTCAGCCGGTCGTCCTCCAGCACGCACGGGCCCGCGATCAGGAAGAAGGGCCCGTCCACCCGGAACAGCCGTCCCAGCCCTCGCGCGCCGAACCGGTCAGCCATCGATCGCTCCCCGTCCCGGGCCACGCACCGCGCGCAGGTCGTCCGCCCCCATCGGCATCCTCCGCTGATCCGCGCTCATCCCACCGCCGCCGTCCGTCCGGGCACCTGCTGCTCGACCGCCGCCGGCGCGGCGCTCCATGGCCGCGCGGACGAAGGAGGCGAAGAGGGGGTGCGGATGGTCCGGGCGCGACTTGAGCTCCGGGTGCGCCTGCGTGGCCACGAACCAGGGGTGCGTGGGGAGCTCGATCATCTCCACCAGGTTGCCGTCCGGCGAGGTGCCGCTGATGCGCATTCCCGCGTCTTCCAGCTGCGGGCGGTACGCGTTGTTCACCTCGTAGCGGTGGCGGTGGCGCTCGCTGATCTCGTTGGACCCGTAGATCTCCGCCGACCGGGACCCCGGCAGCAGCCGCGCGGTGTAGGCGCCCAGCCGCTGCGTGCCGCCCAGCTCCGTCACCTGGCGCTGGCTGTCCATCAGGCAGATCACGGGATCGGCCGTGTCGCGCTCCCACTCCGCGGAGTGCGCCTCCGCCAGCCCGCAGACGGAGCGGGAGAACTCGATGATCGCCGTCTGCAGCCCCAGGCAGATGCCGAAGAACGGCAGCTCGTTCTCGCGCGCCCAGCGGATGGCGGAGAGCATCCCCTCCACGCCGCGGACGCCGAAGCCGCCGGGGATGAGCAGCCCGTGGTAGTCCCCCAGCTTGTCCGCCGTCTGCCCGTTCTCGAAGTCCTCGGACGACAGCCAGTCGATCTGCACCTTCACGTCGTTGGCGATGCCGCCGTGGTAGAGCGCCTCCTGCACCGACTTGTAGCTGTCCACCAGCGCCACGTACTTGCCCACGACGGCGATGCGCACCGTCCCGTGCTTCGGGCGGCGGATGCGCTCCACGAGGCGCTCCCACTGCGCCAGCTCCGGCTTCTCAGTCTGCAGGCCCAGCTTGTGGCAGACCTGCTCGTCCAGGCGCTGGCGGTGGTACTCCAGCGGCACCTCGTAGATGGACTTGACGTCCGTCGCCTCGATCACGCTGGCCACGTCCACGTTGGTGAACAGCGCGATCTTGCGGCGCATTTCCGGCGGGATGGGGTGCTCGCTGCGGCAGATCAGGATGTCGGGCTGAATCCCGATCTCCATCAGCTCGCGCACCGAGTGCTGGGTGGGCTTGGTCTTCAGCTCCCCCGCCGCGGCGATGTAGGGAATGAGCGTCAGGTGGACGAAAAGCGTGTGCTCGCGCCCCACCTCCTGCCGGTACTGGCGGATGGCCTCCAGGAACGGCAGCGACTCGATGTCGCCCACCGTGCCGCCGATCTCCGTGATGACCACGTCGTGGTTGGGCGCCAGCCGGCGGATGGCGCCCTTGATGGCGTCGGTGATGTGCGGGATGACCTGCACCGTGGCGCCCAGGTACTCGCCGCGGCGCTCCTTCTGGATGACGTCCTGGTAGATGCGCCCGGTGGTGATGGAGTTGGCGATGGAGAGCGACTCGCCCACGAAGCGCTCGTAGTGGCCCAGGTCCAGGTCCGTCTCCGCGCCGTCGTCGGTGACGAACACCTCGCCGTGCTGGAAGGGGCTGAGGGTGCCGGGGTCCACGTTGATGTAGGGATCGAACTTCTGGATGGTCACGCGCAGCCCGCGCGCCACCAGCAGCCGGCCGATGGAGGCCGCGGCGATCCCCTTCCCCAGCGACGAGACCACCCCGCCGGTGACGAAGATGTACTTGGTTGGGGCCGTGTTCATCGCGGTCATGCCAGTGCCTCTTCCGGTGTGATGGTCCGCCCCAGGATCCGCCCCGCCCGCTCCGCGTCCGCCGGCGTGTCCACGCCGCCCTCCACCGGCTCCCCCACCGCCACGCCGATGCGCAGCCCCGCCGCCAGGGGGCGGAGCTGCTCCAGCTTCTCCGTGCGCTCCAGCGCGCCCTCCGGCAGGCTCACCCAGCGCAGCAGGGCGTCCCTGCGGTAGGCGTAGATCCCCACGTGGCGCAGGTAGAGCCCGGCGGCGAAGTCGTCCGGCCCGGGCTCCGCGTCGCGGGCAAAGGGGACGGGGGCGCGAGAGAAGTACAGCGCGCCCCCGTCGTCCGCCCGCACCACCTTCACGACCGAGGGCTCGAGGAACTCCTCCGCCGTGCGGATCGGCGTGGCCACCGTCCCCGCGTCCCACCCGCCGCCCCGAACCAGTGCGATCGCCGCCTCGAGATGGTCGCGGCGGACGAACGGCTCGTCCCCCTGCACGTTCACCACGACGTCGTAGCCGGCGTACGCCGCCCGCCGCGCCACCTCCGCCACCCGGTCGGTGCCGGAGGGGTGGTCGTCGCGCGTCATCTCCACGGTGGCGCCGAACGCGCGCGCCGCCTCCGCCACCCGCTCGCTGTCCGTGGCCACCACCACGGCGTCGAAGAGGTGGAAGTCAACGACCCGCCGCCAGACCCATTCGATGAGGGGCCTGCCGGCGATGGAATGCAGTGGCTTGTGGGGAAGGCGCTGCGAAGACAGCCGGGCCGGGATGACGCCGAGGACTCCGGCAGTCAGCATACCCGTGGAGGGGGAAGCCGCGTGACCGCTTGCAATAATCACGCCAGCCAAGATAGTGCCGTTCCGCGCCGTTGGCAACGGCCTCGTGAGCCGGAACGATGAGGAACGCGTGAAGGTGCGAAGGGGGGAGAGTGCGAATGTAGGGGATGACGGCGGTGGCGGCTAGGGGCGGCGCGCCACCGCTCGGGCCGGAGTGGGCGAAGCCCGCCTCCATGCGCGGAGGCAGGCCCCGCGCCTGAGCGGGCAAACCCGCCGAACAACAGCGCAACAGCGGAAAGCTCCGCAAACTGCGCGGGGCTTCAACGGCGCGGGGCCCTCACCCCCGGCCCCTCTCCCGCAACCTGCGCGGGAGAGGGGAGACCTCATCCTCTGCCCGGAACCGTTCGAAGGAGGTGCACGCGCCACCTGCCCACGGCAAGGGTGTTGCTAAACCTCGTCCAGCCCTTGTTTTCCTGAGGGAGGCGCCGCGCCCGTCCTGCGTTCACGCCGCACTCTGGCGCCGACCGGAGGATCTTGCGGGCGGAACCGGGGGCTGGCTTTGCATTGCGGAGCCGGCGTCCAGGTGACGAGAGAAGATCCTCCGGTCGCGCGCAGGTGATCGTGCGCTGCACGACCCGGATGTGCGCTCCCTCACTGTCAGGGCAACAACGCTTCTTCGCGGCGCTTCGGCAACACCCTCTCAGCCGACCCCGACGCAGCGCTGGAGGCGCTGACGGACATGGCGGATGAACCACTGGAGATGGGCCTGATCGGCGGTCCCGAACGACGCGAGATCACGATCGCCGACTACGATCCCGCGTGGCCGAAGAAGTTCGAGCGGCACGCCAGGATCATCGCTGGCGCGCTGGGCGCCGCCGCGCTGGGAATCGAGCACGTCGGGTCGACGGCCGTCCCCGGGCTGGCCGCCAAGCCCATCATCGACATCCTCGTCGTGGTCCCGGATTCCGCGGACGAGCCCGCCTACCTGCCCCGGCTGCAGGCGGCGGGGTACGTCCTTCGGGTGCGGGAGCCGGACTGGCACGAGCACCGGATGCTCCGGACGCCTGAAGAGGACGTGCACGTCCACGTCCTCTCGGCGGGGTGCCCGGAGATCCGGCGCTACCTCACCTTCCGCGACCGCCTGCGCCGCACCCCCGCCGACCGGCGCCGCTACGAGGAGACGAAGCGCGAGCTGGCCGCCCGCGCGTGGTCCGACATGAACGAGTACGCGAACGCCAAAACGGAGGTGGTGGAAAGCATTCTCGCCGCAGCGGAGGCAGCGGACGAAACGTCGGACCAGCGGGGTCCCGGCACGTGATCCCCCGTCCCGCTGATACCTTCACCGCCGCTGGCCGCGAAACAGCCGGCGACCGCGATGCAGTCGCCGGCTGTAACCTGTAACCTGTCCCCTGTACCCTCGCAGTTCGCAGGCTATTCCCTATTCCCTATTCCCTATTCCCTGGCCGTCACGCCGCCTTCTCCCCGCACTCCGGACAGAACTTCGCGGACGACGGCATCTCCGCCGAGCACCCGGCGCAGGTCTTGTTCAGCGACAGCGGACCGCCGCACTCCGAGCAGAACTTGCCGCGGGCGTTGGCGGCGCCGCAGCCGGGGCAGCTCACCACGCGCTGCTGCATGTCCTCCTTTGTCACCGACGCCGTCTCGTACGCCACCTCGCGGGCGCGGGCCAGCTTGGCCTCGCGGTTGATGGCGGCCAGCTCCGGGTCCAGCCGCGGGACGCAGCTGATGCAGGTGCCCTCGTCCTCGTTCCAGCAGTTGTCGCAGAAGTGGTTGGCGCACCGCGGGCAGCGGTGGAAGTGCTGCTTCGCCTGCTCCACCGCCTTGCGCAGCGCCACGTCGCGCGCCTTGCTCCACCCCGCCCCCCGTACGTGCCCCACCGCGTTGCGCGCCGTCCGGAAGATCCCGCCGAACACCCCTTCCGCGGCGCCCAGCAGGCTCTCCGCCGTTCCCGCGGCGTAGCGGTCGAACGGCGAGCGCCAGGTCTCGCCGCAGTGCTCGCAGTGGAACTCGAACTGGAAGCCGTTGTCGGTGGACAGGTCGTTGTAGTTGTCGGAGAACTGGATGGTCTCGCTCATCTCGGGACGCCTCGGTGGGATGCGGAAGGTGCGGATCGGGATGGCGGGCAGGGATGCGCGCCGCGCGGAGTCGCTGCCGCGGAATGTAAACGCGCGGCGGCCCGCGTTCAACGTTCATGGGCCGCGGGTTACGGCTCCGCCACCATCAGCAGCGACGCCGGGCGCCCCGTCTGCGGATGGAGCGGCTCGCGCAGGGCGGCGATGCGCAGCCCCGCATCGTCCAGCACGCGCACCCAGGAGCCCAGGGTGCGGAAGTACCAGGGCATCGGCCGCGCGAACGCCCCGCCGAAGGCGTCGAACGTCTCCGTCCGCCACCCGTCAACGTACGGCTCTTCCCCCGCGGCCATCCAGGGATGCACGGTCTGGATCACCAGCGCGCCGCCGGGGGTCAGGCTCGCCCGGAGCGACGCCAGCAGCGGGGCGGGCTCCCCGTCCAGCAGGGAGAAGTTGCAGGCGACCGCGTCGTACGGCCCCCCGGCCAGCGAGGGATCGGCCGCGAGCTGGGCGTAGGCGCGGACGTGGAACTCCCCGCCCCCCGCCGCGCGCGCCGCCTCCACCAGCGCGGGCGACGCGTCGATCCCCACGGCGGCGATCCCCCGCTCCGCCAGCGCCCGCGCCAGCCATCCCTCGCCGCACCCCACGTCCAGCACGCGCCGGGGCCGCCGCTCCAGGAGCGCGTCCAGGATGGCGGCGTCCGTGGCCAGCCGGCGGCTCTCGATGCGCCCCTCGCGCACGGCGCGGGTCCATGCGCCCGCGTTCGCCACCCAGCTCTCCGCCAGCGCGGCGCCGGGGTCCGGGTCAGAGGGTGTGGGCAAATCGGTTTCTCGCCACACCAGAACCTTGTCTTCCTGAGAGGATGTTGCCAAGCCGCCGGGAAGGAGCGTTGTCTTCCTGAGGGAGCGCCACGCGGAAACTGCAACCGCACAGCCGCTTGCGCGTGACCGAAGGATCTACTCCGCCCTGCCGAAGGGCTGGCTTTCGCGCGCGGAACCAGCCCCTCGGTTTCGCCGGCAAGATCCTTCGGTCGGCGCCAAAGTGCGGTGCAGGCATAAAGTTACGCGCGGCGCCTCCCTCAGGAAGACAATCGTCCTGATGGCGTTCAGCAACACCATTTCGGGAGCGCAGCTCACGTCTGGGGGAGGTAGATGCCGAAGGTGAAGGCGGGCTTGAGCGGGCGCGCGGCGGGGTTCACCAGCATCCGCACGCGCAGCAGGGAGAAGATGACGCCGACGCCCGCGTTCTGCACCCACTCCGGCTCCGCGCCGCCCACCCACGCCGCGCCCGCCAGGTGCACCGCCTCCACCGAGGGCTCGCCCACCACGGGGAGGACGACGTTGCGCAGCGGGATGACGTAGCTGGTCTCCACGAAGTACAGGTGGTCGCCGCGAAAGCGCGCGACGGGCTCCGTCGGCAGCGTGTAGCCGGCGCCCAGGATGCCGCGGCGCTGCGGCGGCGCGTCGCTGCCGCCGATGGGCGACATCGCCCGGAAGCGGAGCATCAGCTGGTGCGTGCGCAGGGCGAGCGCGGCGTAGCTCCCCGTCACCAGCACCTGCGTGAACCCGTCTCCATCGAACCCTCCCAGCCGCCCGTGCTCCACGTCCACGCTCCCGTCGAAGAGCGAGGTACGGGCGCGCCAGTGGAACTCCGCCCCCGCCAGCAGCGAGAAGATGGTCCCCTCGTGGACCGGCGGGTTCTCCCGCTCCAGCCCCTCGCGGTCCACGACGGCCCAGGGCGCCTGCGTCTCCAGCGACCGATCGTTGGAGACCTGCACGCCCAGGCGCGGGCCCAGCCACGTCTCCCCCGCGATCAGCGGCTTGCCGACGGGGCGCTCCACCATCAGCCGGAAGACGTCCGCGTCCCAGTAGTCGCGGTAGTCGCGGCCCAGGGAGAGCGCCCGCACGGAGTTGACCACGTCGCCGCTGGCCCAGTCGTCCATCGTCCGCGTGGCGCGCGAGGCCTCGCCGGTCAGGTGCAGGTTCTCGCGCCCCAGCGGCACCCGCCAGCGCGCGCCGCCGCCCAGCTGGTTCTCCTGCTGGAACCGGTACGATCCCCAGACGTTGATCACCGGCCCGGGGCGGCGCCGGGTGGGGCGGATGTTGGCGGAGGCGGAGACCGTGAGCCCGTTGACGCGGTCGTAGGTGGGGAACGGGCCCACCGCGGGGGCGAAGAACGCCGGCCGCGGCGGAGCGGTGATCTCCGCCGTGGCCACGTATCCGCCGTCCCCGGTTCGCCGCGTCCCGATGGTGACGCGGCCGCGGGGGTCGGTGTGGAAGACGGAGTCGCGGTCCACGATGGCGAGCCCGGCCGGGTACACGCCCCCGCCGATCACCGCCACCGACCCGCCCACGCGCCCGCCCGGCCGGATCCACAGGTCGCCGTCCAGCACCACGGCGCTCCCCTCCACGCTCCCCTCCAGCCGCACCTCGGCGCCGTAGACCACCAGGTCGCCGGGGGCGCGGAACTCCGGGCCCAGGACCGTGTCCCGGTCGATCCACACGTAGTCGCGGCGCTCCAGCACCTCCCGGGCGACGCGCGCCGCCGGGCTGTCGTCGTCGCCGCGGATCTCCGGCACCTGCGCGCGCGCCTCCGGCGCCAGGCCCAGCGCCAGGGCGGCCCAGAGGGCGGCGCGCGGGGCGGCCCTCATCCGATGCCCAGGAAGTTGCGCAGCAGGTCGTGCCCGTGCTCGCTGGCGATGGATTCGGGGTGGAACTGCACGCCCCACACCGGGTGCTCGCGGTGGCGCACCGCCTGGATCTCGTCCTCCCACCCCTCCTCCTGCGTCCAGGCGACCGCCTGCAGCTCGTCCGGCAGGGTGCTGGGCTCGATGACCAGCGAATGGTAGCGCGCCACCGTCAGCGGCGAGGGCACCCCCTGGAAGATTCCCTCCCCCGTGTGGCGGATGGGCGAGGTCTTGCCGTGCATCACCCGGCGCGCGCGCACCACCTGGCCACCGTACGCCGCACCGATCGACTGGTGCCCCAGGCAGACGCCCAGGATCGGCGTGGTGGGGCCCAGCCGGCGGATGACCTCCACGGAGACGCCGGCCTCGTTGGGCGTGCACGGCCCCGGCGAGATGACGATGCGCTCCGGCGCCAGCTCGCGGATCTGGTCCACCGTGAGCTCGTCGTTGCGCCGCACCTCCATCTCCGCCCCCAGCTCGCCCAGGTACTGGACGAGATTGAAGGTGAAGCTGTCGTAGTTATCGATAACCAGAATCATGGGATAGCGCTGTTGTCTTCTACCGAAATGTGATCAAGCTTCAGCATCCAGTGCCGGATCCGGAGGAAGCTGCTCCTTCAGGAAGCGAATCAGGTCGGGCAGCTCGTTCTCGATGATGTCCCAGATGATGTTGAAATCGATGTTGCGGTAATCGTGAGCGATCCGGTGTCTGAGGTTGATGATGTCGTGCCACGGGATTTCCGGGTGGACTGCTTTGAATCCGTCAGAAAGGTAGTTTGCCGCCTCACCGATGTTCTCCAACGCTTTCGCGAGCGCCAGCTGATCGTGCCTGTTCACGCGCAGTCGATCAAGAGTCAATCCGCTTGCGATCTCAGCTGCAAGGGTCGCGTAATCCTGCATGTCCCATAGCAACCCGAGGTGTCGGTCTTCAGGCCGCATACAACACTTGTTGATGTTGAAGGATGTGCCGCCGCCGGTACGGATTGTTGATGAGCGTTTTCTGCACGAGGTCGACAGTTCGTCCGAACGTCGCTTCCAACTCCTCAATCATGCGATTCCATCCCCGGAAACCGGGATGGTAGCCCTCCTCGAACTCAACCAGCACGTCGACGTCGCTGTCGGGGCGGAAGTCGTCGCGCAGCACGGAGCCGAAGAGCGCGAGCTCGCGGATCTTCCACTTGCGGCAGAACGCCGCGATGTGCTCCTGCGGGACGTCGACGTGCACACGGCCTCCATGTAGTGCGGACGCCGAAAAATCACACGCCGCCCCGCCACCGCGCAATGCCGGTGCGCGG
>DATAAG010000926.1:0-3220 GCA_036260235.1 Longimicrobium sp. | reverse complement strand
ACGAGTTCGTCCGCGACATGAAGATCGACTGAGCCATCGATGAAGATCCTGCTGACGGGGGGCACCGGCGGGCTGGGGCGCGAGGTCGTGCGCGCGGCGGAGGGGGCGGGGCACACGGTCCGCATCGCCAGCCGCCGCGCGCGCCCGGCCGACCTGGCGCCGGCGCGCGAGTGGGCGAGGATGGACGTGGAGACGGGCGAGGGGATGGCCGAGGCGCTGGCGGGGGTGGACGCCGTGGTCCACGCCGCCAGCGATCCGCGCCGGCACGCCATCGTGGACGTCGACGGCACCCGCCGCCTGGTGGAGGCCGCCCGCGCCGCCGGGACCGCGCACCTGGTCTACGTCTCCATCGTCGGCATCCACCGCATCCCCTTCCCGTACTACCGCTCCAAGCTGGCCGCCGAGCGGATCGTCCTGGAAAGCGGGGTGCCGCACTCCATCCTGCGCGCCACGCAGTTCCACGGGTTCGTGGAAATGATGATCGCGGGCGCGGCCGCCAGGGTGCCGCTGGTGCTGCCGCTCCCCACCGCCTTCCGCTTCCAGAGCGTCGCCACGGGCGAGGTGGCGGAGCGGCTGGTGCGGGCGGTGGAGCGCGGGCCCGGCGGGCGGCTGCCGGACTTCGGCGGGCCGGAGGTGCTGACGATGGGCGAGATGGCGCGGGCGTGGAAGGCCGCCCGCGGCATCGGCAAGCCGGTCGTCCCCCTGCCGCTCCCCGGCCCCGTCGCCGCCGCTTTCCGCGCCGGCTGGAACACCCTGGGCGCGGACGGCGAGCGCGGCACCCTGCGCTGGACGGACTGGCTGCGCTCGTAGCGCGGTGCTCTTGTCCGCGAAGGCGGGCAGCGTGTCTTCGTCGCGGCGACTTCAGTCGCTGAACGGAGGCTGCGGAAACGAAGGGGCGGCGCCCGATCCGGCGCCGCCCCTGACTTTCCTCATCGGATGGTGATCCGCCCGTCAGGTGCAGCTCACCAGGTCCGTGTCCAGCCGCAGGGTGATGGTGGGAGGATCGTCCTCGGACGCGGTGATGGGGCCGGCGTCGTATCCCGAGTACTGGCAGTGCGGATCGCCGGGATACGGCCGCCGGCGGCTGGCGGAGACGTACGCCTGTCCCGTCACCTCCGGCGGCACACCCCACAGCGTGCACGCGCGGTTCAGGCAGATGGCCTTGTGCTCGCCGTCGTACTGCGCGCTCTGCGGGTCGTAGTACCACATCACGCTGTCCGGCCGCAGCGCGCGGCCGTCCTGGTTCTCCACCCGCACGTAGGCCGAGACCGGCTCGTCCGGCCCCAGCACCCCCTCGCACCCGCCGGCCCCTGCCAGCGCCAGAAGCATCGCCATCCGTCGCATCGTTCCCTCCCTCACAGGATTCCGGTCCACCGCCTAGAACGCGGAACGCGCCGGGGCCGTGACGGCACCGGCGCGCTCCATCGCCCTTCACATCCTCAGGCGCGGGACCGGACCGTACGGCCGGGTCCGCCCGGAGATGCCGGCTGAATCAGGGAACTTCCCTGCACGGGTACACGCCGCACGTGCCGTAGCCGTTGCAGGTGTAGTCGTTGATCGTGCAGTAGTCGCAGGTGTAGCCGGAGCAGTTGCAGGTGTCTCCGCACGTGCCGTTGCACGAAGCCTGGCAGGTATTCTCGCCGCAGGTGCCGTTGCACGATGCGTCACAGGTGGGGCAGCCGGGACACGTGCAGTTGGTGTAGCAGGTGCACTGCTCGCCGAACACCGTCCCCTTCGGCGTGGCCCTGGCCTCCGTGTCGAACGAGTCCACGGCCAGCTGGTCCAGGTCGAGCTTGAGCTTGTTGCGCATGGCGTCCTCCAGGTGAGAGGGGACGAGGCCGGCTACGCGGAGGTGCGGCCGGCGTGAACGGCCACACCCGCTCGGTGCGGCCTGTCGAGTCCCGGGATGAACGGTTTCGCGCATCGAAGCCAGAAGGTCATGCGAAGGCGCAAAGAGAATCCGAAAGGATGCGTCTCATGCAGGTCGCCGCCGCGCAAACATCCAGACCCGGTGCCGCGGCGGCGATGCCCAACGCCCTGACCCCTGGGGACGGACGTCGGCAGGCTCGCGGCACGTGCTGGGCGCGGTCCTTTTTCAGCAATCTGCCGGGCGTAATCGCCTCGTTTTGAGGGCGATTGTGAGTCGCGAAAAGTGTGCCCATGGCTCGCGCAGCTGCCAGCGCGGGGCAGGGGGGTGATGGCGCGTGGGTGATCGGCTGACGGGAGAGATGGTGGTGGATCGGCGGTGGAGGCCTTATGCTTCGCCGCCGGCGCGCGGCTGACCGGCCGCCGCCGCACCGGACCCGGCCCTCGCCCGCCCCATGCAACGCATCGCACCCCACATCTTTCGCAAGCGCCTGCTGATCGAAGGGTTCTTCGGCCGCGAAGAGGTGAACGCGCAGGCCATCCTGGACTACTTCGCCTTCATCACCACCAGCCTGGGGCTGCGCACGTACGCCGATCCCATCGTGCACGAGACCGGGGGCGAGGGAAAGCCGGAGAACCAGGGGTACGACGCCTTCGTGCCCCTGATCGACTCCGGCATCTACGTCTGCGTCTGGTCCGGCCCGCGCTTCGTCTCCACCATCCTGTACACCTGCACCGAGTTCGACGAGGCCCGGGCCACCGCGCTCACCCGCGAGTTCTTTCAGCTGGGCGAAACGGACTCCTTCCTCTTCTGAGCACCGGCATGCCGAAGAACGAGCGCGCGGCGGTGGTCGCGACGATCGGGTACGAGGACGCGACGGTGCCGCGCTTTCTGGACGCGCTGCGCGAGGCGGGGGTGGACCTGCTGGTGGACGTGCGCGCCGTGGCCTCGTCGCGCAGGCCGGGGTTCGCCAAGTCGAAGCTGGCGGCCAACGTGGGCGGTGCGGGGATCGAGTACCTGCACCTGCGCGGCCTGGGCACCCCGGCGGAGGGGCGCGCCGCCGCCCGCGCCGGCCGGCACGCCGAGATGCACCGGATCTTCCGCGAGCACCTGGAGACGCCCGGGGCCCGGGACGAGCTGGAGGCGCTGGCGGAGCTGGTGCGCGGCGGCCGGCGGGTGTGCCTGCTGTGCCTGGAGGCCAACCCCGAGCACTGCCACCGCAGCATCGTCGCCGAGGCGCTGTCGTCGCTGGTGCCCATCGAGGTCCGCCACCTGGAGCCGTAGGCGGGGAATCGGCCGCCCGCGCAGTGGATTCCCGGCGGTGCGGGGGAGGCTGCGCCGGCGGCCGGGGGG
>DATAAG010000925.1:0-6509 GCA_036260235.1 Longimicrobium sp. | reverse complement strand
CCGTTAACTCCGTTGACTCCGTGTGAGGCCCAGATCTTCGAAGGTTTGCGTATCAGGCAGGCCGCTCGGTGCGATGGACCATCGTGGCGCTGGCCTGGTCGGTGGGCTTGAGGATGATCTGGTCGATGTTCACGTGCGGGGGGCGCGTGGCCACCCACACCACCGCGTCGGCGATGTCGGCCGCGGTCAGCGGGGTCATGCCGCGGTAGACGCGGTCGGCGCGGTCGCGGTCGCCGTGGAAGCGGATGACGCTGAACTCCGTCTCCACCATCCCGGGGTCGATGGTGCTCACGCGCACGCCGGTGCCCAGCAGGTCCATCCGCAGCCCCCGGGTGATGGCATCCACCGCGTGCTTGGTGGCGCAGTAGACGGCGCCGCCGGGATACACCTCGTGGCCGGCGACGGAGCCCAGGTTGATGACGTGCCCCCGCCCGCGCTCCACCATCCCCGGCGTGACCGCCCGCGTGACGTAGAGCAGGCCCTTCACGTTGGTGTCCACCATCTCGTCCCAGTCGCCGGGGTCGCCGGTGTGCAGCGGTTCCAGCCCGCGTCCCAGCCCCGCGTTGTTCACCAGCACGTCGATGGCCGCCCATTCCGCGGGCAGCCCCTGCAGCGCGGCCTGGACGGCCGCCGCGTCGCGGACGTCGAGGGCCAGCAGGTGGCACTCCGTGCCGTGCGCGCCGCGCAGCCCGTCCGCCAGCGCCTCCAGCCGCTCGCGCCGCCGCGCGGTGAGCACCAGCCGCGCGCCCGCCGCCGCGAACGCCCGCGCGCACGCCTGGCCGATCCCCGCGCTGGCGCCGGTGACCAGGACCGTCCCCGAAACGCTCATCTGCAATGCCGTGATGGGAGTGGATGCCGTTCGACGCGCGGGAAGATAGGACGCGCCGCCCGCCGAATCCATCCGCCGTCCCTGGACGCGCGCGGGGCGAGCCGGCGTGGCTCGCCCCGGGATCATCCTGGCGTCGATGAAAGGCGCTCAGGGCGTGGTGTCGCCGGCCGCGGGCGGGGTGGCGGCGGGTGCGGGCGTGTCCGCGACGGGCCCGGAGTCGAGAACGGCGGGCGTCCCCGCCGGCGGCGGGGGCGCGGGAGCGGGAGCGCCCGTGGTCGCCGTCATGGTATCCACCACCGCGCCCGTCCCTTCCGCCTCGTCCCCCCCGCCCCGGCCGCGCAGCAGCACGAACGCCAGCGCGCCGAGCACGAGCAGGGCCAGGATCCAGGGCAGGGGGCTGCGGCGCCTGCGTTCGATCGCGATCTCCGCCATCCGATCCTCTCGTCAGGAGTGAGCCTGCTCCCACCGCCATGCGCGGCGGGAGCGGGCAACTTCCGTGCACGGCAAGCTGATGACCCGCTCAGCGCCGGCGGGAGGCGGGTGGCAGGCCGCCGGGGGCGTCGGGATGGGGGGTGGGCGTGCGGCGGACGCGGGGGACGGAGCGGCTGAAGCGGAGGTACACCTGCGGCTCCTGGTCCGCCACGCCAAAGCGCTGCTGCAGCACCACCTCCACGTGCGTCAGCGCCACGTCCCACTCGTCGTCGAACAGGCGAAAGCCGATGCCGGCGGAGATGGTGGGCGAGATGCCCAGCTCCGTCTCGTCGCCCGCGAAACCGACCACGCCGTACGCGCCGCCGCCCAGCACCAGGTACGGCTCCGCGCGGGTGCCGCGGTCCAGCTCCGTGTACCACGCCGGGACCGCGAGAGCCAGGGAGACCTGCGGACCCGCCATGATGCGGTCCACGAGGTTCCCGCCCGCGTGCAGCCCGGCGACCAGCTCCGTGCGCTGCATCCAGCGTCCGCCGCGCCCGCCCACCGCCAGCCCGCCCCACGAGAGCATCAGGTCCCGCCCCCCGCCGAGAGCGCCGGTGAGCTGCACCTCGAAGCCCCCCGTGCGGTAGCGGCCGCGGGCGTCGTACGGCTGCAGCGGCTCCTGCGCGATCGCAGGGGCGGTGATCGACAGGGAGATGATGAGGATGAAGATGCGGCGGATCATCGGCAGGGTGCTGATCGTTCCGGCGGCTGCGGCGCTCCATCAAACGAACGAAGTGCGGCGAAGATGACGAACGGCAGGGAGCGCGATCACCCCGCCTGCTCACCCTCACCCGCATCGTCCATCCGCCCCGCGCGGATTGGCGCGAGCGCCGCGGCGATGTCGGCCTCTACCTTTTCTTCCGGGAAGTTCGGACGGTTGCGCTTCAGCCGCTCGAGCCGCTCGAATGCAGCATCGCATTCCGCCAGCCATCGCTGCCGCGCCTCGCTCAGGTCGTCCATTCGCCCCTCTCCGGGCCCCTATGGACCCATCTCAATCCGCACGGAGTTTACACGAGATCCACGCTGCGTTCAAGCGCCGTTTTCAGATGAGGCCCATCAGCCGCCGGCGGAGGGTGTCGAGGGCGAGCTGCGCGGTGAAGGCCTTGATCCAGTCGCGGCCGCGGTCGCCCAGCTCGAAGCGGCGGGACCAGGCGCCGCCCTCCCACGCCAGCCCGATGCAGACGGTGCCCACCGGCTTCTCCGGCGTGCCGCCCCCCGGCCCGGCGATGCCGGTGGTGCTCAGCCCCAGGTCCGCGCCGCTGACGCGCCGCACCCCCGCCGCCATCTCCTCCGCCGTCTGCGTGCTGACGGCGCCGTGCTCCGCGAGCGTCTGCTCCGACACCCCGAGCACGCGCACCTTGGCCTGGTTGGCGTAGGTGGCCGTGCCGAGGAGGAAGTACTCCGAGCTCCCCGGCACGTCCGTGATCCGGTCGCCGATGCGGCCGCCGGTGCACGACTCCGCCACCGCCAGCGTCAGCCCCCGCTCGCGCAGCAGACGCCCGACCGTCTCCTCCATCCCCTCGTCGCCAACGGCGTAGATGGCGGGCCCCAGGCGCTCGCGGACACGCTGCTCCAGCCCGTCCATCCGCCCTTCCAGGTCGTCGCCGGGCGCGCCGTCCACCGTCAGGCGGACGTACATGCGGGGAAAGGACGCGCGGAAGGCCACGCGCGCCTCGTCCGGGCGGATCGCCCCCGCCAGCATCTCGTCGATCTTGCTCTCCGCCAGCCCGACGGTGCTGAAGGTGCGCGAAAGGAAGCGGCGCCCCGTCTGCCGCGCGGCCACCCAGGGAACCAGCGTGGCGGCCACCATGTGCCGCGTTTCGCGCGGAACGCCGGGAAAGCAGGCCACGTGGCGCGTCCGGCCACCCATCTCGATCGGGCAGATGAAGCCCGGCGCGGTGCCGTTGGGGTTGGGGATGACCTCCGCGCCGGCGGGAAAGAGCGCCTGCTTGCGGTTGTTGGGCGGCATCTCCATCCCGCGCTGGCGGAAGCGCTCCTCGATCCACGCCAGCGACGGCTCGTGCAGCACCAGCTCGCGCCCCGCGAGCTTCGCCACGCACGCCGTGGTCAGGTCGTCGGCGGTGGGGCCCAGCCCGCCGGTGCTGACCACCAGCTCGGCGATCTCCAGCGCCTGGCGAAAGGCGCGGATGATCTCGTCCTCCTCGTCGCGCACCGAAAAGCCGCCGATCGGCTCCACGCCCACGTCGCGCAGCTCGCCGGCGATGAACCCGGAGTTGGTGTCCGTCGTAAGCCCGCCGACGATCTCGTCGCCGATGGAGAGAAAGGCTGCCTTCATGAGTGCGTGAGTGCGTTAGTGCGTTAGTGCGTTCGTCAGGCAGCCTGATGTGTGAGCAGGCGAGCCCGCGCCTGAGCGGGTGAACCCGCCGCAACAACTGCGGAAAGCCCCACAAACTACGTGGGGCTTCAACTGCATCGGCACGCATCCCCGGCTACTGCGGACCGAACCCGCGCCCGCAGTCCGCGCAGGCGGACTTTGCGAATTTCCAGCGGCGAATTCATAATTCATTCGCTTCTGGTGCGGCAACCGCGCATCCCTCCTCGGTCATCCTCCGGGCCGGCGGACGCGCTTGCTCGACGATCCTCTTCGGGTAGGGCGCGGAGCGTTCCCATCAACCACTCACGCACTCACGCACTCACGCACTCACGCACTAACGCACTCACGCACTCACTTCCCCCGCATCGCCCGGAGCGCCGCCTTTACCCCGTCCCGCGGGATGCGCGTGAGGCCGTTGAACTCGCCGCCGCTGGCGATCCATTCACCGCCGTCGATGGTGACGCACTCGCCGTTGATGAACGGGGCGCCGTCCGAGACCAGGAACGCGGCCAGGTTCGCCAGCTCGTCGTGGTCGCCAAAGCGCTTCATGGGGATGCGGGCGCGGGCCTCCGCCTCCAGCTCCGGCGTGGGCATCAGCGCGTTCCAGGCGCCTTCGGTGGGGAAGGGGCCGGGGGCGATGGCGTTGCTGCGGATGCCGTACTCCGCCCACTCCACCGCCAGCGAGCGCGTCATCGCCAGCACGCCGGCCTTGGCCGCCGCGCTGGGGACCACGAACGCGCTCCCCGTCCACGCGTAGGTGGTGACGATGTTCAGCACGCTGCCGCCGCGCCCGGCCTCGATCATCCGCCGGCCCACGGCCAGCGTGGCGTTGAAGGTCCCGTACAGCACCGTCTGCACGACGGCGTTGAAGCCGCCGGGCGACAGGTCCTCCGTGGCGGCCAGGAAGTTCCCCGCGGCGTTGTTCAGCAGCACGTCGATCCCGCCGAACCGCTCCGCCACCGCCGCCACTGTCGCCTCCACCTGTGCGAAGTCGCGCACGTCGCAGGGGTGCGTGAAGACGCGCTCGCCGGTGGGGTCGATCTGCTGCGCCGCGCCGGCCAGGCGGTCCGCGCTGCGCCCGGTGATGGCCACGCGCGCGCCCAGGGCCGCGAACTTCTTCGACATGGAGAGCCCCAGCCCGGAGCCGCCCCCCGTCACCAGAATCGACTTTCCCGCCAGCAGATCGTCCCGGAACACGTCTCCTCCATCCCCATGGGTTGCGCGCGGCCCCTCGTCGGCCTGAGAGTACGGCCCGGTCCCGGCGCGCGAAAGTGCCGGCGGCATGGCGCATCCGCCGCCCTTCCGGCTAACTTTCATGCCGCCACAGGCTTTGCATCCGGAAGGGAAACCGATGCCGTCCATCCTTCGCTCGCTCCCCCTGGCCGCCGCGCTGGCGCTCGCCGCCGCGCCCGCGCCCGCGCAGGGGCCGCCCACACTGCCGGACACGGGGCTTTCGGTCGTGCTGCTCACCATGGGGCAGGGCGACATGGTGTGGGAGAAGTTCGGCCACAACGCGCTCTGGGTCCACGATCCCGCGGCGGGGACGGACCGCGTCTACAACTACGGCGTCTTCGACTTCAACTCGCCGGGGTACTGGAACCGGTTCGTCAAGGGCAACTGGCTGTACGAGCTGGGGGTGTTCACCATCGACCAGACCGTCTACCAGTACCAGTACTTCAACCGCGCGGTGGATGCGCAGTTGCTGAACCTGGCGCCCGCGCAGAAGCGCCAGCTGCAGGCGTTCCTGGAAACCAACGCGCTGCCGCAGAACCGCCAGTACCGGTACGACTACTACCGCGACAACTGCTCCACCCGCGTTCGCGACGCGCTGGACCGCGCGCTGGGCGGCACCCTGCGCGCGGCCACGGCGGACAGCCTGACCGGCACCACCTACCGCTGGCACAGCGAGCGGCTGATCGCGGGCGACCCGGCGTCGTACGTGGGGCTGGCGGGCGGGCTGGGGCCGCGCGCGGACCGCCGGATCACGGCGTGGGAGGAGATGTTCCTCCCCTTCAAGGTGCAGGAGCAGGTGCGCAGGATCCGCGTCGCCGATGCGGCCGGCCGGCAGGTGCCGCTGGTGGCGCGCGAGTGGACCATCATTCCCGCCGTGGGCCGCCCGGCGCCGCTGGCCACGCCGCCGCGGTGGACGCCGTGGTTCCTGGTGGCGGGGGTGCTGATCGGGGCGGCGCTGGTGCTGCTGGCCCGCGCGGCGCCGCGCGGGGCGCTGGCGCGGTTCGGGTTCTCCGCCATCGGCGCGCTCTGGCTGCTGTTCGCGGGGACGGCCGGGCTGATCCTGGTGGGGCTGTGGGCGTTCACCGACCACCAGATCGCCTACCGCAACGAGAACCTGCTGCAGCTTTCGCCGCTGGCGCTGCCGCTGGTGCTGCTGGCGCCGTGCGTGGCGTACGGCGCGCGGTGGGCGGCGCGGCCGGCGTGGGTGCTGACGGCCGCGGTGGCCGTGCTGTCGCTGCTGGGGTTCGTGATCCAGCTCCTCCCGGGGCTGGACCAGCGCAACGCGCAGATCATCGCGCTGGCGCTGCCGATCAACCTGGCGCTGGCGTGGGCGGTGCGCGGGCTGGCCGAGCGCACGCACGCCACGCCGAGGCCCGCGGCGGCGCGCAAGCCGGAGCGGGAGCGGGCGGCGGCGTAGGGGATCCCCGGCGGCGCGAGCTACGCAGCGAACACGGGCCATCGCTGGCGCGACGGGGGCCCTCTCCCCCGCCGTCTGCGCCGCTCGTCCCTCGCGGCTCGACGGCGACCCCTCCCCCAACTTCGGGGGAGGGGTGGTGAACGAGGGCCTCGTAACGCTCGGACGCTTCGGCGCGAGGGGCGGGCGCCCCCCTCCCCGGCCCTCCCCCCACGAACTGCGTG
>DATAAG010000924.1:0-28538 GCA_036260235.1 Longimicrobium sp. | reverse complement strand
GGAACTTCCGCGACTGGAACCATGTATTCGCCGCAGCCCCATGCCGGTGGAAAAGCCCGCGGAAATCCATGACCGCGACTCCGAATGGAAGACTCTGTCCGGAATGTGGGCCAAGGCCCGCCCGGACCTGGTGTTCGTAGTGGGCCGTCGGCGTGCAGGAAAGAGCTTCATGCTCTCTCGGTTCGCCCGGCAGGTGGGGGGCATCTATTACCAGGCCACCCGCCGAACTGAGGCGGAGCAACTGGCAAGTCTGGCCCGGATCATCGGTGAGCATTTCGCTGATCCGGCGCTTCAGCAGGGGGTTGCCTTTCCGTCCTGGGAGAACCTGTTCCGCTACCTGAGGGAGCGAGCGGACGGCCATCCCTTTCTCCTGGTGCTGGACGAGTTCCCGTACCTGGCCGGCGCCGCGCCGGCGCTCCCTTCCATCATCCAGAGCCTGTGGGACCACGAGCTGCCCAGCACCAGGATCAAGCTCGTGCTGAGCGGATCGTTCATTACCGCGATGAACCGGCTGGAGGAGGTGGACCAGCCGCTGTACGGCCGCCGTACGGGCAAGGTGATGGTGAAGCCGTTCGGCTTTGCCGACGCCGCGCGCCTCATGCCGGGGTACGGCATCCGGGACCAGCTCGTGGCGTACGGCCTTTTCGGACACCTGCCCGGACACCTCTCGCTGCTGGAGCCGGAACGTACGCTCGCGGAGAACGTCGCGGAGGCGCTGCTGAGTCCCGCCGGCCGGCTGGTGGACGAAGCGCAGCACATGCTGGACGCGTTCACCGGCGAGGCGCACGTGCACTATTCCATCGTCGAGGCGATCGCGGCGGGGGAGCACACCTGGAGCGGGATCACCAGGCGCGTGGGCCGATCCGGCGGTGCGCTGCTGCGGCCGCTGCAGTGGCTGGAGGAGATGCAGGTGATCGCCCGCGTGGTGCCGGCCACGGAACCCAACCCGCAGCGGTCCAGGCGAGCGGTGTACCGGATCGTGGATCCCTACGTGGCCTTCTGGCACCGGGTCATCGCGCCGCTGGTGAACGCCGGCAGCGTGGGTCTGCTACCCCCGGAGCAGTTGTGGGAGGAGATCGTGGCGCCACGGCTGGACGACTGCATGGGCCCGGTATTCGAAGAGATCTGCCGGGACTTCGCGCGGCAGACGGACCGGCTGCCGTTCAGGCCCATGCGGGTGGGTGAGTGGTGGGACGCCACATCGCAGAATCAGGTGGACGTGGTGGCAATCGGCACGCGGGGCGATCTGCTGGTGGGTGAATGCAAGTGGGGAAGGGTGACCGCCGCGCACCTTTCCCTCCTGCGGGAGCGCGCGCACCTCGTGGCGTCGGAAGTGAGGGGCGTTCAGCGGGTGCACACCGCGCTCTTTACCGCGCGCGGGGAGGCTGACGACGAGGTGCGGCGCGAGGCGGCGGCCGGCAGCACGTTCCTGTTCACCGCAGCGGATCTTCGCTGAGACTCTCGCCTTAAGTTCCAGCAGTGGAAGTTCCACTCGTGGAAGTTCCAACAATGGAACCTGTGTGATGGTGGTCATCGCGAACGGCACTCCTGTCGGTGCACCCGTTCCCCGTACCCTGTCCCCTCGCCAGCCGCCCGGTACACGTTGTGCACCCTCGCGGCGGACCCGATCATCACCGAGGAGAGACGATGTCCGACGCTACCCCGACCAACCCGCAGGGCCGCTACGATTCCGGCACGGACGCGGGCCCCGCGCAGGCTTCCAGCACCGCCGACCAGCCCCGCGACAACCCCGCGGGCGACGCTCGCACCGAGCCGCGCACGGAGGTGCTCACCCTGGTCTGCGAGAACTGCGGCAAGGACTACTTCTTCGAGGACGAGCAGCCGGAGCCGGGGATGCGCTGCGAAAAGTGCGGCGGCACCGTGTTCCGCTCGTTCCACGCCAGCATTGGCGACGAGGCCGCCGACGACTTTCGCGACAGCACCGAGCGCGACCTGGACCCCGACGACGCCGAGGGCGACGTGATGCCCGGCGACGTGATGGACCTGAACAACATCTGACCCGCCGGAACCTCCGATGACCGAACCCAACGGCAGGACGCTCTTCACCGGGTCGGGCGTGGCGCTGGTCACGCCCTTCGCCGCCGACGGCGCGGTGGACGAGGAGGCGATGCGCGAGCTGGTGCGCTTTCACCTGCGCGAGGGGACGGACGCGCTGGTCGTGAACGGCAGCACCGGCGAGGCCGTCACCATGTCGCCGGACGAGCAGCGGCGCTCGCTGGAGGTGGTGGTGGACGAGGTGCGCGGCGCCGGTCGGAAGATCCCCGTCATCGCGGGGTGCGGCGGCGGGGACACGGCGGTCGTCTCGCGGCTGGCGGCGAACGCGCGCGCGGCGGGGGCCGACGCGCTGCTGGTGGCCCAGCCGCCGTACAACAAGCCGCCCCAGCGCGGGCTGATCGCCCACTTCCGCGCGGTGATGGACGCCGGCGACCTGCCGACCATCCTCTACAACATCCCCGGCCGGGCGGCGGTGAACATCCTTCCCGAGACCATCGAGGCGCTGGCGCAGGACGAGCGCGTCGTGGGCGTCAAGGAGGCGAGCGGCGACATCTCGCAGGTGGCCGAGACGGCGCGGCGCGTGGGCGACCGCGTGGCGCTCTACAGCGGCAACGACGACCAGGTGGTGCCGCTGATGGCGCTGGGCGGCAAGGGCGTTATCTCCGTGCTGGCGAACGTGGCGCCGCGGGACACCTCGCGGATGGCGCACGCCTTCCTGGAGGGGAACACGGCGGAGGCGTGCGCGCTGCAGCTGCGCTACCTGCCGCTGATCGCGGCCCTCTTCCGCGAGTCCAACCCCATCCCCATCAAGGCCGCCGTGGCCATGCTCGGCCTTCGCGCGGGCGACCCGCGGCTGCCGCTGGTGCCGGCCTCCGACGCGGTGCGGCAGGAGCTGGAGCGGGAGATGCGCGCCGTGGGGCTGCTGGGGAGCAGCTGATGGTGTCGGACCAACCGACGGCGGCGGACCAGGCGGAGCCGATCCGCATCGTCCTGAGCGGCGCCACCGGCCGGATGGGCACCACCCTGGCCGCGCTGATGGCGGAGGACGGGGGGATGCGGCTGGTCGGCGGGATCGGTCGGATCCCGGAGCGCGGCTGCGACATCGGCTGCACGGTGGTGGAGACGCCGGAGACGGCGGGCGCCTGGATGCGCGAGGCGGACATCGTCATCGACTTCTCCGCGCCGGAGTTGCTGCGGCGGCTGCTGGAGATGCATGGCGAGGCGCTGGCCGGCCGCGCGATCGTCGTCGGCACCACGGGGCTCACGCC
The DNA here is from genome assembly GCA_036260235.1 of Longimicrobium sp. Classification (GTDB taxonomy): domain Bacteria; phylum Gemmatimonadota; class Gemmatimonadetes; order Longimicrobiales; family Longimicrobiaceae; genus Longimicrobium. Next base: position 25,254 of record DATAAG010000924.1, on the reverse strand, counting down.
GGACGAGGCGGAGCTGCTGCGGCAGCAGGCGGAGCGCTCCGCGGTGCTGCAGGCGGCCAACTTCAGCGTGGGCGTGAACCTGCTGCTGGCGCTGGCGGAGCGCGCCGCGGCGGTGCTGGGGGACGACTACGACGTGGAGATCGTAGAGGCCCACCACCGGCGCAAGGCGGACGCACCCAGCGGGACGGCGCTGGCGCTGGGAGAGGCGGTGGCGCGCGGGCGGGGGGTGCGGCTGTCGGAAGTGCGCGTCGACGGCCGCAGCGGCCGCCCCGGCGAGCGCCCGCGCGGCGAGGTCGCCTTCCACGCGCTGCGCGGCGGCGACATCGTCGGCGAGCACCAGGTGATGCTGATCGGCGAGCGCGAGCGGGTGACGCTGGGGCACGCCGCCCAGGACCGCGCCCTCTTCGCCGAAGGCGCCCTCCGCGCCGCGCGCTGGATCGCCGGCAAGGCGCCGGGGACGTACACGATGCGGGACGTGCTGGGGCTCTGATCTCTGGGCAGATGCGGGGATCCCGGCGCGCCCGCCCCAGCGGAGGCGAATGGATTCGCCGCTGGAAAGGCGAAACGCCTGCGCGGACCGTGGGACGCGGGCTCGTCGCGGCGGTGGCTGGCCACCCGGTCCGGAGAGCAGATTCCTCGGTCGCGCCCAGGTTCTGTGCACGGGGCCGGATACCATTGGGCGCTCCGTCGGAATGACAGTTCGGGGTAGAGGACGGGCGGGGATGGGGTTCTCCATCTTCCGCGCAGTTCGCGGGAGAGGGGCCGGGGGCGAGGGTCCACGCTGGTGAAGCCCCGCGCCGTTTGTGGGGCTTTCCGCTGTTGGAGCTGCGGCGTTAGCCGCCCGGGAGAGCGGAAAGAATCCCCGCCGCTCGCGCCCCACTCCGAATCCTGTATATTCACGCTCTTCCCCGCGACTCACCTCCTGCTCCCGGTCCATGCACCCGCCCGTCCCCCAGCCGCGGCGGCTGGTGCTGAACCTGCGCGAGGCGCGGCCGTCGTTCTCCATTCCCGACTGGGCGGTGGAGGAGATCCGCGCGGCGCTGCCCGAGGGGTGGGAGCTGACGGCGGTGGACGAGCCGGTGGACGGCACCGGCGACGGCGGCGGCGACTCGCCCGGCGCGCGGGCGGCGATGGCGGCGGTGCGCGGGGCGGAGGTCTACGTCGGCTTCGGGGTGCCGGAGGCGCTCTTCCAGGCCGCTACCGCGCCGCCGGAGGGGCGGCTGCGCTGGGCCCACACCGCCTCCGCCGGCGTCGGGGGGCTGCTGTACCCGGCCATGCGCGGCTCCGGCGTGGTGCTCACCAACTCCGCCGGCATCTACGCCGAGCCGATGGCGGAGACGGTGATCGCCATGCTGCTGCACTTTGCCCGCGGGCTGGACTTCGCCGTGCGGGCGCAGGCGGAGCGGCGCTGGGACAAGGCGCCGTTCGACGCCGCGGACTCGCCGGTGCGTGAGCTGGCGGAGTGCACGGTGGGGATCGTCGGCCTGGGCGGGATCGGGCGGGCGGTGGCGCGGCGGGCGCGGGCGCTGGGGATGGCGGTCCTCGCCACGCGGCGGCGCGGGACGGAGGGTCCCGAGGGGGTGGAGGTGCTGAGCGGGCCACACGCGCTGGACCGCATCCTCCCCCGCAGCGACTTCCTGGTGATCTCCGTGCCGCAGACGGCGGAGACGCGGGCGATGATCGGCGCACGCGAGCTGGGGATGCTGCCGGCCGGCGCGGTGGTGGTGAACGTCGCCCGCGGCGGCATCATCGACGAAGATGCGCTGATCGGCGCGCTCCGGAACGGCCACCTGCGGGGCGCGGGGCTGGACGTCTTCGCGCGGGAGCCGCTTCCGGCGGATTCGTCCCTCTGGGGCCTTCCCAACGTACTGGTGACCCCCCATGTTTCGGGCGCCTCCCATCGCTTCTGGCGCCGCCAGACCGACCTCATCATCCAGAACCTCCGGCGGTACGCGGCGGGCGAACCCCTGCTGAACACCGTGGACAAGCAAGCGGGCTACTGAGGTGGAAAACATCATCCAGGCCGCCGTGCAGCGCGGGGCCAGCGACCTTCACATCAAGGCGGGCGACGTGTTCCGCGCCCGCATCAACGGCTCCCTGATCCCGCTCACCAAGCAGCGGCTCACGCCGGAGCAGACGCGCGCCATCGCCCTCAAGCTCATCCCCCACGAGCGCGACCGGCAGCGGCTGGACGAGATCCAGGACTACGACTGCTCGTGGGGCCTGGCGGGCGTGGGGCGGTTTCGCGTGAACATCCTGCGCCAGCGCGGCAGCTTCATGATCGTGATGCGGGTGATCCCGTTCGAGATCCCCACCATCGAGCAGCTGGGGCTGCCGCCGGTGGTGCAGGACATCGCGGCGCTGGAGCGCGGGCTCATCCTGGTCACCGGCGTCACGGGATCGGGAAAGAGCAGCACGCAGGCGGCCATGATCGGCTTCATGAACCAGAACATGCGCCGCCACGTGGTGACGCTGGAGAACCCGATCGAGTTCCTGCACCGCGACGTGAACTGCTCCATCACCCAGCGCGAGGTGGGGATCGACACCGACGACTTCCGCGTGGGCCTTCGCGCGGCGCTGCGGCAGGACCCGGACGTGATCCTGATCGGCGAGATGCGCGACCCGGAGTCCATCGACATCGCGCTCAAGTCGGCGGAGACGGGGCACCTGGTGATCAGCACGGTGCACACGCGCGACGCGGCGTCGACGATCAGCCGGCTCGTGGCCACCTTCCCCCCGGAGGAGCAGAAGGTGGTGCGGCTGCGCCTGGCGGAGCAGCTGCAGGCGGTGATCTCGCAGCGGCTGCTGCCGCGGAAGGACGGCAAGGGGCGTGTGCTGGCGGCGGAGGTGATGGTGGTCTCCGGCACCATCCGCGACTGCATCGCGGACGCGGAGCGGGCGGCGGAGATCCCCGAGCACATCGCGGAGGGGAAGACGACGTACGGGATGCAGACCTTCGACCAGGCGCTGATGGACCTGGTGATGAGCGGCCAGGTGGACTACGCGGTGGCCAAGGCCGCGGCCACCAACCCGGGCGACTTCGAGCTGAAGATGAACACGCTCTCCTCGCGCTCGGGCCCCGCCACCCCCGCCGCCACGCCGGAGATGGCGGGGATCTCCCAGTCCTACTTCTAGGGCCGGCGCATGGAGTACGCCCTGCTGGCGCTGGCGCTGATCGGCGGGCTGCTGCTGGTGCCGTTCGGCCTTCCCGGCACCTGGGTGCAGGTGCTGGGGGTGGCGGCCTACGGCGCCCTGACGGACTTCCGCACCGTGGGCTGGGTGACCCTCGGGCTCGTCCTGGCGCTCGCGGCGGTCGGCGAGGTGGTGGAGTTCGCGCTGGGCGGGCGCTACGCGCGCAAGTACGGCGGCAGCCGGCGGGCGGCGTGGGGCGCCATCCTGGGCGGCGTGGCGGGCGCCTTCGTGGGCGTGCCGGTCTTCCTGGTCGGCAGCGTGATCGGTGCGTTCGTGGGCGCGTTCGCCGGCGCGGCGCTGATGGAGCTGACGCGCTCGCCGGACGCGCGGGCGGCGCTGCGGGTGGGGTGGGGCGCCTTCGTCGGCCGGCTGGTGGCCACCGCCGTCAAGTCCGCCATCGGCGTGGCCATCGCCGCCGTCGCGCTGCTGTCGGCGCTGGGGTAGCCGTTCCGGCGCCGCTCCGGCGTCCGGCGCGCGGCGTCCCTCCATCCGCCGCTTTGCCGGCGCATCCCTCCACTCTCATCCTCCCCCGCCGATGAAAGACAGGTGGAAGTCCGAGCCCGAACGGGTGGCCGAATGGGTGACAGCCGTCTTCCTGGAGAGGTCCTACCTGGAGCTGGACATCTTCCCCCTCCCCGGCGAGTACCAGGCGAAGATCACCTCCTGCGCCACGACGCAGACGATCCGGCTGCTCACCCTCACCGCGGATCGCTCGCTGGTGGAGCTGCTGGGCCTGGGCACGCCGGTCGGGTTCCGCGAGGTGCCGCTGGTGGCGAACCGGCGCAGCAAGAGGAGCGTCGAGTTCGTCGAGGAGTTCAACCGCACCTCCATCAACTGGGAGTCGGATACCGCCGTGCTGCGTCCCGGCGAGCCGTACGTGCTGCGCATTCCCGCGGAGCGGCAGGAGGCCGGCTTTGGACTGCTCGACGCCGGGTTCGGAGGCGAAACGGAGGGGATGGGCGGAGGCGTGACCTTCAGGGCCCTGCCCATCGGCCTGGCTGATCCGGTGGCGGCGCGGAAGTACATGGACGTCTTTCACTCGGACCGGATGCAGTACGAGAGGGACGTCGGTCCGCTGCCCCCGCGCGAGAACCTGGGTGGATACGGCACCTTCCGCGCGCAGACGACGCCGTTCGCCGGCGGCCGCCTTCCTCCGCGGCGGCGGAAAGAGGCGGACGAGGGGTGAAGTCGCATCGGATGCAGCTGCGCGGCGGCGGTCAGGTCCGCCATCGCGGCGCCGCGATGCCGTTGGGGCTGGATGCCCCTGAAACACGCACCCCCGCACCGTCACGGCCCGCGCGGGGGCGATCAGCCGCGGCGAGGCTCCGGATTCAGGCCGCGCGGCGCGTGGGCTGGCCGAGCGCCTCGCGGGTCGCGTCGCTGAGCGGCTCCCGCTCGTTGGCGTGGCGCAGGTAGGCTTCCACCTCGGGCGTCATCTCCGGGAGCCTGTGCGCGGGGGTGAGCCAGAGCTTCAGGAACCCGGCGTAGGCGTCGGCGCTCATGGGGGCGCGCTTCGGTGCAAAGGAGCGGTTCTTCATCGCAGGGCTTCGGTCGGGGTCGTCGTCGCTACGGCGGGGCCATCCCCGGTCCGTGTTCGTCCGTTCCACGGGCAACGGCCGTGCCGAACCTTCCGCACGTGCCGGACGCGTCCGCGCGGATCGGCCCAAAGCGTTGCGGATAAAGATCTTTCCCGCTCCCTCGGTTCACCCCTCGGGCTCGTCCGCGCTGCTCTTGCCGGGGCACGGTATCCGCCGAACGTGTCATGTCCTGGGACACCCCTGCCACGCTGGTGTGACACCGCCGACGCGCCGGGCCTCATCCACCGCTGCTTCCCCCGCTCCCGCAATGAGCCGCACCCTCCGCCTCCTGGCGCTCCCGTTCGTCTTCATCCCTGCCTTCCTCGCGGCGCAGGACGAAGACCTCTGTGACGCGACTCGCACGCAGCTGGACATGTACCGGTGCGCGGCGCTGGAGCTCGCGGAGGCGGACAGCGTGCTCAACACCGTCTGGCAGCAGGTGATCGGCGAGATGGATCCGGAGCGCGCGCCGCTGCTGCGGCAGGCGCAGCGGGAGTGGATTCAGCTGCGCGACGCCGAGTGCGCGTTCGAACGGGCGCAGTTCGAGGGCGGCAGCATGGCGCCGATGGTCCACTCCTTCTGCATGACGATGCGCACGCGGGAGCGGACGGCGTACCTGCGGCGGGTGCTGCCGGATTCGCAGGGCGACCGGCAGCGCGCCGAGGTCATCGACGCCGCGTACCGCCTCTTCCAGGCGATGCGCGACAGGGACGCGTCCGTCCTCGCGGAGCTGCTGCATCCGCGCGCCATCGTCGCCGGCATCGCGCCGGGTGGGGAGACGCAGGTGCGGACGGCGCCGGAGTGGCTGCGCATGGTGGCGGAGAGCCGCGAGGTGCTGGACGAGCAGATGTGGGACGCGAGGGTGCAGATCGACGGCGACCTGGCGACGCTCTGGGCGCCGTACGACTTTCGCCGCGACGGCCGCTTCAGCCACTGCGGCACCGACGCCTTTCAGTTCGTGCGGCAGAACGGCGCCTGGAGGCTGATCGCCGTCACCTTCACCCGCCGCACCACGCCGTGCGACGCGCGGGGCTTCTGATGCCGCGCGACGGGGGAAGCGAGTACCGCATCGGCCTCGAGGACGAGCCTTCGGCGGAGGACCGGCGGAAGGTCATCGAGGGGATCAAGGCCTACAACGCGCGCTTCACGCCCCGGGTGCCGAAGCTGGGACTGACCCTGCTGCTGCGCGACGGGGGCGGCGAGGTGCGCGGCGGGCTGCTGGCGGAGACGTACTGGGGATGGCTGTTCGTCGACATCCTGTGGGTCGACGAGCCGCTGCGGGGGCAGGGACACGGCGGGCGCCTGATGCGCGCGGCGGAGGAGGAGGCCGTCCGCCGCGGCTGCGCCGGCGCGTACCTGGACACCTTCGATTTCCAGGCACGGCCCTTTTACGAGCGGCTGGGGTATCAACTGTTTGGCCAGCTGGACGACTTTCCCCCCGGCGGCAGCCGCTACTTTCTCCGCAAGCGGCTGGACCCCGATCCATCGACAGAATCGCATCCGTAGCACGGGGCGCCCCGGCGAGCAGCGCGAGACGCCGATGCCCCGGCCACGGTCGGCTGCTTGCATGTGGACCACGGCGCGCGGGCTCGTTCACCGCGCGGCCGGGGTCCCCCCAGGACTGGAGTGGCGGTGAAGCAGAAGACGGTGCTGATCGTGGAGGATGACGAGGCGAGCCTCGACATCTTCGAGACCATCCTGCGCCACGGCGGCTACGAGGTGATCACGGCGCAGAGCGGCGCGGCCGGGGTGGAGACCGCGCGCCAGACGCGGCCGGACCTGGTGGTGGTGGACATCGGCCTGCCGGACGGCCCGGGATTCGGCGTGCTGGACGAGCTGAGCGAGGACCCGGCGACCTCGCACATTCCGCTCATCGTCTGTACGGTGCACGTGTTCGAGCACGACGAGAAGCGCGCCCGCCGCGCCGGCGGCGACGTGTTCCTCAAGAAGCCCATCGAGCCCACCCACCTGCTGGAAGCCGTGAACCGGCTGCTCGCCTTGAACGGCGCCGGGTAGGAAGATCATCCACCGTCGGAGGATCGAAGGCAACGGTCCTTCGCAGCGTGAACGGCACCGGCTGCCCATCGTGCTCCGGGATGCGGTCCACCCCGGTGATGCGGCGCCACTGCCCGGGCGTCATCCCGTGCTCGGCCACGGGCCGTTGATCGCAGAACGGTGGTTGCGACGCCCCTGCGGAACACCCGTGCCGCGGGGGATGCACCGCCGGGGCCGATGACGAGCACGTCCCGTTGACAGCCGTCCCGCGGCGGCGCAGATTGCGCACAGGATGCGTCAGCTACGCGGTCCCACCTTTGCGGTCGGGGCCGCGTTTCCGTTCGGGGATGCGCGGCAGGACGGACGCCGGACTTGCGCGGAGCGATGAGGGACCGGAAAAGCCAGTGCGTGGTGATCGTCGGCTCGCAGTGGGGCGACGAGGGGAAGGGAAAGATCGTCGACGTGCTCGCCGAAGAGGTGGACGTCGTGGCGCGCTACCAGGGCGGCGCCAACGCCGGCCACACGGTGCACGTGGGGGAGGAGGAGTTCATCCTGCACCAGATCCCCAGCGGCATCCTGCACCCGCGGCGCCGCTGCCTGCTGGGGAACGGCGTGGTGTTCGACCCCTTCCAGTTCTTCGAGGAGCTGGACGCGCTCACCGCCCGCGGCATCGACGCCGAGGGCCGCGTGGGCGTCAGCGGGCGCGCGCACCTGCTCCTCTCCTACCACAAGCTGTGGGACCGCGCCCAGGAGGCCAGCCGCGGCACGGGAAAGATCGGCACCACGGGGCGGGGGATCGGCCCGGCGTACGAGGACAAGGTGGCGCGGCAGGGCATCCGCCTGGCGGACCTGCGCGACCGCGCCCGTGCGGAGGAGCAGCTGCGCCGCGCCGCCGCCCGCGTGAACCAGCGCCTCGCGCTGCTCGATTCGGGCGAGCAGGTGGACGCGGACGCGCTGGTGGACGAGGTGATGTCCATCCGCGACCGCCTGCTGGGGATCTCCGTCGACACGGGGCGGGTGATCCACGACGCGCTGCGCGCCGGGGAGCGGGTGCTGCTGGAGGGGGCGCAGGGGGCGCTGCTGGACGTGGACCACGGCACCTACCCGTACGTCACCTCGTCCAACACCACCGCGGGGGGCGCGGCGCTGGGCGTGGGGATCGGCCCCACGCGGGTGGACGACGTGATCGGCGTGGTGAAGGCGTACACGACGCGCGTCGGCGAGGGTCCCCTGCCGACGGAGCTGCCGTCGCCCATGCAGGAGCGCGTGCGCGAGCTGGGCGGCGAGTACGGCGCCACCACGGGGCGCCCGCGCCGCTGCGGCTGGTTCGACTCCGTCGTCGTCCGCTACGCCGCGCGGGTGAACGGCCTGACCGGGCTGGCGGTGACCAAGATGGACGTGCTCGACACCCTGGACGAGCTGCGGATCGCCGTCCGCTACCGGGCCGAGGGGCACGAGCTGGACGACTTTCCCGGCGACCTGGGTCTCCTCGCCGCCGCGGAGCCCGTCTACGAGACGCTGCCGGGCTGGAAGACGTCCACGGCCGGCGCGCGCACCTGGGACGACCTGCCGGAGAACGCACGCCGGTACCTGGAGCGCATCGAGGCGCTGACGGAGACGCCGGTGTGGTACGTGTCCGTGGGCACGCGCCGCGACCAGATCATCCACGTGGAGCGGTAGTCCGCGCGCGTTCCGGCCGGGTGGGGACGGACGGGCGCGCTGACCACGCGCCCGTGCTCGTTTGCGGCGGGGTGGAGGGGACCGGGCGCCATCGCACGACACGATCCGGAGGACCTTGCGATGATCGGCATCCACACGCTCCCGCTGGCCGCCGCGCTGGCGTCCCTGGCGCCGGACGCGCCGCACGCGTGCATGATGGCGGCGTTCGCGCCGTGGCACGACGACGTGCACCTGATCGCCACCGCCACCGCGGACACGGCGCTCGCCGGCGACGGCGGCAGGGAGTACGACCGGTCCCCGGGCGCCGCGGACCGTGCGGTCTTCGGACAGGTGATGAGGGTGGAGCGCCTGGGCGGGCCGGGCGCGGACAGCATCGGCGAGGGCGCGGACCGCGTGGTGCTGGTGCCGTGGGGGTACAGCGCGGAGTGCCGCATGGAGCGCTGGGGGCAGAGTGCGCGCTGGGTGCAGCCCGGCGAGCGGGGACTGTTCCTGGCCTTCCTGCGCCCGCGCGCGGCGTGGGTGGATGGGCTGCCCACCCTGGATGTCTTCGAGCCGTACCAGCTCCCCTTTCCGCAGCGGGTGCGCGAGGGGCTGGCCGACGTGGGTGAGGCGGATGGGCTGCTGACGGTGGAGCAGGCGTTCGAGGTGATCGAGCTGCTGCCGCGGTTCAGCGCGTACCGGGAGAACCGGCCCGCCGCGCTGCGCCCCCTGCTGCAGTGGTCGCGCGCCCACCCGGAGCTGGCGCGCCGCTACCCCGCGTCGGAGATCCTGCGGAGCACCGACCACGGGCTCGTGGACCCGGACGGCTGAGGCGGTGCCGCGATGACCCCGATCCGTCCATGGATGCTCGCGGCCGCGGCCGGCGTGCTGCTGCACACGGGCGAGGCGCGGGCGTGCAGCATGATGCCGTTCCCCGCGTTTCGCGACGGCGTTCACCTGATCGCCACGGCGACGGAGGAGACGGTGCGCGCCGGCGCGGGGGGAATGGAGTTCGTGACGGAGCCGGGCGCGGATCCCGATTCCGCCGGCGTCGGCGGGCAGGTGGTGCGGGTGGAGCGGCTGGGCGGAAGCGGCGCGGCCGGGCTGGACGCCGGGGTGGACCGCGTGGTGCTGGTGCCGTGGAGCTACGGCGCCGACTGCAGGCCCATGCGGTGGACGGGGAGCGCGCAGTGGGTCACCCCGGGCGTGCGGGGGCTGTTCTGGGCCGCGCTGCGGCCGCGCGAGCAATGGGTGGACGGGCTCCCCACCCTGGACGTGAGGGACCCGTTCCACCTCCCCTACCTGGCCGGCGGCGCCGGTGTGCGGGACGGCGAGGAGCGCACCGGACCGCCGCTGAGCGTCGACCAGGCGTTCGAGTTGATCGGCCTGCTGCCGCTCTCCGCGGAGTACGAGGCGGACGAGAAGGCCGCGGTGCGGCCCCTGCTGGAGTGGGCGCGCGCCCATCCGGGGCTGGCGCGCCGGTATCCCGCGTCCGTGCTCGTTCGGCACGCGTCGTACGAGATGCGCGCCGGGCGGCTGAAGGCCATCCGGCCGCCGCTGGCCGGGACGTACCGGTTCACCGTGACGGTGGATGAAGGCGCGCCGCGGATCTTCCACGCCCGGACGCGCGCCACTCCGTACGACGAATGGACCCCGGGGGCGGAGTTCGAAAGCCAGCCGACGCTGGACGAGCCGATCTACGGCTACTCGCTCTGGATGGTCGGCTCCGCGTCGGCCGACTCGCTCCCGTCCGGCGCCGGAGCGGATCCCCCCGGAGGCTTCGTCTCGCTGCTGGCGGAGCCGGAGGCCGGGCCGGGCGGCGCGCAGCTCTGGCGCGGCAGGGTGGAGCTCGGCCTGGTCCAGGCAGCGTTCCCGGGCGATTCCGTGGTGGCCGGGATCGCGGAGGCGGCGCTGGAGCGGTACAGCCGGCGCTGGCAGGCCCGGGAGCCGGAGGAGATCTTCGCCCGCTTTCTGCTGCGGCCGGATGGGTCGGTCCTGGTGGAGCAGACGACCGTGCTGGACGACGGCCGCACGGTCGTCCTCCGCGGCGAGCGCATCTCGCGCGTCACCATCCCCGATGCCGGGGAGCCGGATTGAGTCGCTGGGGAGAGCTTTGCCGCGGATGACGGCTGGCGGAAACGCAATCGAATTCTCCCCCTCTCCGCACACAGTTCGTGCGGCGAGGGGACCGGGGGGAGGGGCCACGGAGTGAGCGAGAGAGCCGATCCACGGACGGTGGAGCCCGCCGAGAGCGCGCTGCGGCACGTGAAGCCCGCCGTGCGCCGCGTGGGCGCGTACACGCTGCGGCCGTACGAGCCGCGCATCAAGCTGAACCAGAACGAGAGCCCGTACGACGTCCCGGAGGCCATCAAGGAGCGCATCCGCGCCGAGCTCGCCAGCCGGCCGTGGAACCGCTACCCGCCGTTCGTCGCCAGCAACTTCATCCAGGCCGTCGCGGAAGCCACGCGCTGGCCCGCGGACGGCATCCTGGTGGCCAACGGCTCCAACGAGCTCATCCAGTGCATCCTGGCCGTCACCGTGGGCCCGGGCGTGTCCGTCGTCATCCCCGAGCCCACGTTCACCCTCTACCGGCTGATGACGGAGGTGAACGGCGGCACCGTGGTCTCCGTGCCGCTGGACGAGGACCTGTCGTTCGACGTGGATGCCATCGTCCGCGCGGCGCGGCGGACGGACGCGGCCGTGGTCGTCCTCTGCACGCCGAACAACCCCACCGGCGGGGCGCTCACCCGCGAGCAGATCGAGCGCGTCCACGACGAGACGGAGGCGATCATCCTGCTGGACCAGGCGTACGTGGAGTTCGGCGGATACGAGGCCATCCCGCTGCTGCAGGGACGCCCGCGGCTGGTGGTGCTGCGCACCTTCAGCAAGGCGATGGCGATGGCGGGGCTGCGCGCCGGCTACATGCTGGCCGATCCCGCGCTGGCGGCGGAGGTGAACAAGGCCAAGCTGCCGTACAACGTCAACTTCTTCACCGAGTGCGCCGCGGCCGAGGTGCTGCGCTCCCGCGGCGACCTGGCGCCGCTGGTGCACGCCATCAGCGCCGAGCGCGACCGGCTGTTCGCGGAGATGCGCGGCATCCCGGGGGTGCGCGTGTATCCCAGCGCGGCCAACTTCCTCCTCTTTCGGGTGGAGGCGCCGGGGATCACGCACACGCGGCTGTTCGAGCGGCTGCTGCGCGACCACGGCGTGCTGGTGCGCGACGTGTCGAAGTACCCCATGCTCGCCGGCTGCCTGCGGGTGAACGCGGGTGCGCCGGAGGAGAACGACGCGTTCCTGGAAGGGGTGCGGATCCTCATGCGCGAGGCGGAGGGATGAGCCGGACGGGCGAGCGGCGGCGCGCCACGCGCGAAACGGAGATCCGCGCACGGATCGATCTCGACGGCACCGGGCAGGCGAGCGTGCGGACCGGGATCGGCTTCTTCGACCACATGCTGGACGCGCTGGCGCGGCACGGGATGTTCGACCTGGACGTCGAGTGCCGCGGCGACCTGCACATCGACGCGCACCACACGGTGGAGGACGTGGGGATCGTGCTGGGCGGCGCCTTCCTGGACGCGCTGGGCGACAAGCGCGGCATCGTCCGCTACGCCGACGCCACGGTGCCGCTGGACGAGGCGCTGGTCCGCGCGGTGGTGGACGTCAGCGGCCGGCCGTTCATCCACTTCGACGTCCCGCTCCCCGCCGGCCAGCCGATGATCGGCCAGTTCGACGCGGCACTTGCGGCGGAGTTCTGGCGCGCGTTCGCCATGGAGGCGCGCATCACGCTGCACCTGGACGGGCTGCGCGGCGGCAACGCGCACCACGTGGTGGAGGCGACGTTCAAGGCCGCCGCCCGCGCGCTGGACGCGGCGACGGCCATCGACCCGCGCCGCGCGGACCAGGTGCCATCCACCAAGGGCGCGCTGTGACGGCGCCGCGCGTCGTCCTGCTGGACTACGGCGCCGGGAACCTGCGCTCGGTCGCCAGGGCGTTCGAGCACGAGGGCGCGGAGGTGGTGCTGACGGCCGATCCCGCCGTGGCGCGCGAGGCGGATCGGCTGGTGCTGCCCGGGCAGGGGCACTTCGGGCAGTGCATGACGCGGCTGGAGGAGAGCGGGCTGGCGGACGCGGTGCGCGGGCACGTGGCGGCGGGGCGGCCGTTCATCGGCATCTGCGTGGGGATGCAGCTGCTGTACGAGGGGAGCGAGGAAGCGCCGGGGGTGCCGGGGCTGGGGCTCCTTCCCGGCACCGTCCGCCGCATTCCCACCGACCTGCCCCTGCCGCACGTGGGGTGGAACGCGGTGGAGTTCATCCGCCGCGCCGAGGGCGACCCCGTGCTGGCGGGGGTGGCCGGGCCGGAGGAGCGCTGGTTCTACCACGTGCACTCGTACGCCGTGCTGGAAGACGACAACGAGAACGTGCTGGGCCGCTCCCGCTACGACGCCGCCTTCGCCAGCATCGTGGGCCGCGGCAACGTGTGGGGCATCCAGTTCCATCCCGAGAAGAGCCAGGAGGACGGGCTGCGGATCCTGGGGAACTTCGCGCGGCTGTAGTCCCCCACGACAGCGATTGGAATCGCCGCAACAACGACACGCAGTCCGCCTTCGCGGCGCCTTCGCGGACTCCCGGTCGGGCGAGTCATTGCCGTGCGGCAGGCTCTGCGCGGGTGCAGTCCGCGCAGGCGGACTTCGCGATTTCCAGCGGCGAATTCATTATCATTCGCTCCAGGGGGCGGCGCGATCCCTGCCGTTCGCGCGGTTGCCGCTGAGTGCGCGAGCAGCGACGATCCGATTGCGCCAGAGGCGTGTTCGGCCCGTTCATCTGTGTCGGGTAACATCCCGTTGCGCATCGGCTTACGCTCCGCTACCGTTCGGCTTCCACCTGAATCGCACCGCGTGATGAGGAGGCGTGATGAGGAACTGGAATCTGATCGAGGCGGATGGCCAGCTGCGGGAAATCGCCGATGCTGCGCTCTGCTGTGGACCGCAGCGGGTGACGCTTGCCGATGAGTTCGCGGTCGTCGTCCTGAGCGCGGCGGAGTACGCGCGGCTGACGGGCGAAACGCCGGGCGCCCGTGCCGAGGAAGCGGCGGAGGGGGAGGTGAGGACCGGGAAGTCGTTCATGGAGTTCATGCAAAACTCCCCCTGGGCCGAGGCCGTTCGCAGCGGCGACTGGATCTGGGAATGGGATGACGAGACGCGCAGCTGGGTGGAGAAGGCTGCCAGATGAGGTTCCTGCTCGACACCAATACGCTGTCGGAAGCGACACGTGATCGTCCCGACGCGGGCGTGCAGGAATGGATCAAGGATCAGCCCGAGCAGGAGCTTGCCGTCAGCGTCCTTTCCCTGGGCGAGATCCGCAGGGGCTTTCTCCTTCTGCCGGACGGACGGAAGGAATCACGCCTGATCGACTGGCTTCAGCAGACACTCGCGGAGCAGTTCGACGGCCGCGTGCTGTCGGTCGACGAGCCGATTGCGATGGAGTGGGGCCGCCTGACTGCAGAGGGAAAACGAAAGGGCCGGCGGATTCCCGAAATTGATGCGCTGCTGGTCGCCACCGCCGTCGTCCGGGATCTCGTTCTCGTAAGCCGAAACGAGCGCCACCTCGCCGGGTGGGGGCCTCACGTCATCAACCCGTGGTCTGAAAAATCGCGTGACTGACTTCTTCAAAGGCCACGGGCTCGGGAACGACTACGTCGCGGTGGAGCTGGAGGGGCTCGGGTTCGGGCTCACGCCGCCGGCGGTGCGGCTGATCTGCGACCGGCACACGGGCGTGGGGTCCGACGGCATCCTGGCACGAGTGCCCAGCGACGGGGCGGACTTCGGGGTGCGCATCTTCAACCCGGACGGCTCGGAGGCGGAGAAGAGCGGCAACGGGCTGCGCATCTTCGCAGCGTACCTGCTGGAGGACGGGCACGTCCGGGAGCGCGAGCCGTTCACCGTGGAGACGCCCGGCGGGATCGTCCGGATGGAGATCCTGCACCGCACGGAGGACGGCGTGCTGATGGTGGAGGTGGAGATAGGCACCGCCTCCTTCCGCAGCGCGGACGTGGGGCTCGCCGGACCGGACCGCGAGACGGACCACGAGCCGCTGGAGCTGGAGTCCGGCGACGTGGTGCACGTCAACACCGTCTCCGTGGGCAACCCGCACTGCGTGATCTTCCAGGACGAGCTGGACGTGGAGACGCTGCGCCGCCGCGCGCCGCAGATCAGCACCCATGCGCAGTTCGCGCGCGGCGTGAACGTGCAGTTCGCCGTTCCCGCGGAGCCGGACGCGCTGGACGCCTGGGTGTGGGAGCGCGGCGCGGGCGAGACGCGCGCCAGTGGCAGCAGCGCCTGCGCCGTGGCCGCGGCGGCGGTGCGGCGCGGGATGGTGAGCGAGCGGCGGGTGGAGGTGCGCATGCCCGGCGGCGCCCTGCAGGTGCACGTGCGCGACGACTGGAGCCTGGTGCTGCGCGGCCCCGTGGAATCCGTCTACCGCGGCACGCTGACGGACGGGATGCGCCGGCGGCTGGAAATGCTGGGATGATGCCGAGGTGAATCAACAAACGTGAGGTATCATGTGGACATTCCTGCGTTCAGTGCCCGTCGCTATCGGGATTAGTTTTTTCGTGTTTCAAATTATCAGCGCTGCAGTCGCCGTCACCTGGGCGATCATGAATCGAGATGCATGGAACTATGTGCTGTTCCTGTTCGGAATGGGATTTGTGACAAATGCAGTTCTCTATGCATGGCAGGGTAATACTGCTTGGCGAAACCGACCACGAGACGAGGATGAGTGGGGGCCACTCTTGGGCAACCTGCTGAAGCATGTCTTTTGGTTAACCGCTTTTACCGCTTTGATTGTGCTTGTGTATTCTGTCGCTGCAGGAAACCAGATCAACTGGGTGGGAACGTGGACTACTCCCGCCAGGATCTATCTCTCGTCTTTTATCTTCTGCGCTACCGGGTTGGTAATGGGTGCATTGCTGGGATATAGTGCCCACCGCGTCTACCGACGCTCCGGGCAAGAGGACTAGATGCTGGCCAAGCGCATCATTCCCTGCCTGGACGTCAAGGACGGGCGCGTCGTCAAGGGGATCCAGTTCGTGGGGCTGCGCGACGCCGGCGACCCGGTGGAGCAGGCCATGCGCTACGACGCCGAGCGCGCCGACGAGCTCTGCTTCCTGGACATCACCGCCAGCCACGAGGGCCGCCAGGCCATGCTGGACGTGATCCGGCGCACGGCGGACTCCGTCTTCATCCCCTTCACCGTGGGCGGCGGCATCCGCTCCATCGACGACGTGAACGCCATCCTGGGCGCCGGCGCGGACAAGGTGGCGGTCAACACCGCGGCGCTGCAGGACCCGGAGCTGGTGAAGCGCGCGGCGGACCACTTCGGCTCGCAGTGCGTGGTGGTGGCCGTGGACGCGCGGCGGCGCGAGGGAGAGGCGGCGGGGTGGGAGGTCTACACGCACGGCGGCCGCCGCGCCACCGGGATCGACGCCGTCGCGTGGTGCCGGCGGGCGGAGGAGCTGGGCGCGGGGGAGATCCTGCTGACCTCCATGGACCGCGACGGCACCCGCGACGGCTACGACCTGCCGCTGCTGAACGCCGTCGCGGCCGAGGTGCGCATTCCGGTGATCGCGTCGGGCGGGGCGGGGGCGCTGGAGCACCTGGACGCCGCGCTGGCCGCGGGGGCGCACGCCGTGCTGGCGGCCTCCATCTTCCACTTCGGCGAGTTCACGCTGGCCGAGGCGCGGCGCTACCTGGCCGCACGGGGGCACCCCGTGCGGCCGTAGCCGCGCGCGCGGCGCGGCCCTTGCCGTGGGGCCGGGTGCGTGATGCGTTTACGGGTGACGATGGGCGCCAGGTGGCGGCCCCGAACGGAGGAGAGGGTACGTTGAAGCACGGATACCTGTACGAGACCAGGACGCTCGCCCTGGCGGCGGCGCTGCTGCTGGCGCCGCTGGCCGCGTGCGGCGGCGCGGCCGCCGGCGAGAAGGCCAACGGCGAGAAGGGCGGGGACACCGCCGCCGCGGCCGACACCGAAAAGGGCGGCGCGCAGAAGGGCGCCCAGGCGGGGCAGCCCGCCAGGCAGTTCGCCTTCGGGAACAGCGCGGCCGAGGCGCAGCAGTGCATGCAGCGGCGGCAGGCGCGGCTGGACTCCGCCGCCGCCGCGCTGCAGGCCGATTCCGCGGCCAAGCGGCCGGGCGCGGGGAAGAACCCCATCTTCGCCAAGGAAAAAGGCTGGTACCCGCGGATGCCGGAGTTTCGCGACGGTGTGCTGCTGCCGTGCAACCGGATCGTGGTCTACTACGGCAACCCCGCCTCGCGGCAGATGGGTGCGCTGGGACAATATCCGCGCGACGAGATGCTGCAGCGGCTGCAGCGGCAGGTGGAGCAGTGGCGGCAGGCGGATCCGACCACGCCGGTCATCCCCGGCCTGCACCTGATCGCCGTGGTGGCGCAGGGCGACCCCGGTCCGTCGGGCAGGTACCGCACGCAGGTCCGCGACCGGGTGGTCGACTCCATCTACCAGATGGCGAAGTCGATCAACGGCATCATGTTCATCGACGTGCAGGTGGGAACGGACGACATCCGCAACATCATGCCGCGCTTCGACGAGTTCCTGAAGCGGCCGGACATCCACTTCGCGGTGGACCCGGAGTTCTACATGCGCGGCGGCACGGTGCCGGGGCGGCGGATCGGGACGATGTACGCGGCCGACATCAACTGGGTGATGGACCACCTGACGCAGATCGTGCAGCAGAACAACCTCCCGCCCAAGGTGCTCGTGATCCACCGCTTCACCCGCAACATGGTGCCCGACGTGCAGAACGTGCGGCTGCGGCCGGAGGTTCAGCTGGTGATGCACATGGACGGCTGGGGTGCGCCGTGGCTGAAGTACGATTCGTACCGCGACTACGTGGTGAACTACCCGGCGCAGTTCACCGGGTGGAAGAACTTCTACCACAACGACACCAAGAAGGGCGACCCCCTGACCACGCCGCAGGACCTGCTGCAGCTGTGGCCCGAGCCGCTGTACATCCAGTACCAGTAGCGGTCTGGATTCTGGCAGACGCGAATCGGGGCTCCTCGCGATGAGGAGCCCCGGTGTTGTGAGGGTGAAGGGGCGCGTTCCTGCCGGCTATTCCCTGTTCCCTGCAGTTTGGACCCGCATCCTCACGCGGCCCCTCCCCGCACAAACTGCGTGCGGAGAGGGGAGAACTGCCCGTACAGCCCATCACTCCATCACTCCATCACCTACGGGGTGAGCCGCGAGAGGAGCAGGGCGCAGATGAAGCCCACCGCCGTCACCAGGGCCACCAGCGATCCGCCTTCGCGGAAGGCCTGCGGCATCATGGTGTTGGCCAGCATGGCCAGGATGCCGCCGGCCGCCAGCGCCAGGACGCCGCTGATCACGTGCGGCGGCATGCCGCCCAGCAGCCCGTAGCCCGCGACGGACGCCAGCACGCACACCGCTGCCGCGGCCGTCCACACTCCCGCGATGTACCGCCGCGAGCGCCCCTCGCGCCGCATGGCGACGGCGCTGCTCATGCTCTCCGGCAGGTTGCCCAGAAAGATGGCGGCCAGCAGCACCAGCCCCATCCCGCGCCCCTCCGCGTACAGGCTGATCCCCAGCGCGGCGTTCTCGGGGATGCCGTCCAGCACGGCGCCCACGAGCAGCGCGCTGGCCACGACCACCTCCTCTTCCTGCGTCTCCGGCTTGGCGGCGGCGCCCGGCACCACGTCCTGCGGCTCGCGGCCACGCCGCCGGGGCGATCTTGCGGCCATGCGGTCCAGCACGGCGTTCACCACCACGTAGATCACCGCGCCGGCCAGGAAGCCGCCCACGACGTAGCTCTCGCCGCCGGTCTCGAACGCCTCCTCCATCAGGTCGTAGGTGAGCGTGGAGACCAGCACGCCGCTGCCGAACGCCACCACCGACGCCACCAGCCGCTTCGGCGGCGCGGCGACCAGGCCGATCAGCATCCCCACGACCAGTCCCGAACTGGCAAGGAACCCGTAGAGCGCGGCGGTGAGCATGTGTGGCGCGGGCGGCGGAGTGGAGTGCGGACCCCACCCCGTTCGCGCGCGAGATTGGTGCCGCGCCGCCTGGAAAACGGAAGGGCTCCCCTCGCGGAGAGCCCTCCTTTGGCGTGGCGCGTCGCCGCCGTGGGTCAGTTACTCACGCACTGACGCACTCACGCACTGACGCACTTCCCGGGGTCAGACCGTGGCCATCTCCCGCGACTCGCTGCGCGACTTGTTCAGCCGCACGTCGAACCGCTGGTGCTGCAGGTCCGCGTCGGGCGCGTTCCAGTCCGTGAGCGCCGCGGTGACGGCGGTGAGGGCGGTGAGGCCCAGGAAGAAGTCGCGGGCGCGGCGGTCGTCCTCGAAGCCCAGCAGCCTGGGCAGGAACGGCAGCAGCATCCCCAGCGCCACCTCCGCCGCGCCGTGGCCCTTGAACGGCACCGCCTTCCTGGCGGAGAGCGGGTAGTCCGTCAGCAGCGCCAGCCCCAGGTACCCGGCCGCCAGCCCGTACGCCAGGTTCTCCGCGCGGCGGGGAAAGCCCAGCGCGCGCGGCGCCGCGGCCGTGGCGGCCACCGTGGCGTAGTCCATCATCCCGTGCAACCGTCCGTTGATCGGCTTCTGCATCCTCTGCCTCCTCCGGTGAAAGTGGGGCGGGGAACGGAGGCAATCGCCGTGCCGGTGGCGGATCACCTAAGCCATCGTCCGACAACGCATTGCGGCGTGATCCTGCAACAGAGGGCCTCACACGGAGTCAACGGAGTGAACGGAGAAGGCTCCGTTGACGCCGCTGACTCCGTGTGAGGCCCTTCGTCCCTTGCTGCTTCCTCGACGTGGCTCGGGGATCAGGGACGCCAGTCGGGGGCGAGGTAGTAGTCCTCCGGGTTCCGGCTCCAGGGGAGCGGGATCGCCTCGCCGGTGGCCAGCACGATGACGTACAGGTACGCGATGGAGCGGCCGTCCGGCGCGCCGGTCACCACCAGGTACTCGCCGTCCGGCGACCAGGTGACGTCGATGACGGGCTGGCCGAGGGCCGTCGGCGCGCCGCCCGCGGGGGTGAGCATCATCAGGGTGTTGGAGAGCCCGATGTACGCAATGCGGTCGCCCGACGGCGACCAGCGCGGCTGCGTGCCGTGCTCCACCAGGCGCGTTTCCACGCCGGTCTGCAGGTCGCGCATCCACAGGTACACCGGCGGTCCGGCGTTCTCCACCCGCGCGAACGCCAGCCGCCTGCCGTCGGGAGAAACGTCCGGATAGTGGTCGAAGCGCAGGCGCGTGTACTCCGTCAGCTGCTCCCGCGCGGTTCCGTCCGTGCGTACGCGCCAGATCTGCCACCCCGACTTGGCCTCGTCGGGCTCGCTGGAGGCGGAAAGGTAGATCCAGCCGGTCTCGGCCGACGCCCAGCGGACGGTGAGGCCGGTGGTGAGGACCAGCTCGCCGCCGCCGGATGCAGTCGCCGCGGTCCGGTGGACAAGGGCGTAGGACCGGTCCTGGAACCAGATGAGCGAGTCGCCGCCGGGATACCAGCGCGGCACGGGATCGAACCCGTACCCGCCGCCCACCACCACGCGCCGGTTCAACCCGTCCAGCCCGATGGTGACCACGTCGCTGAACGACTCGGAGCTGTTGGGCCGGAACCCGGCGTGGCGGACGGCGAGGGTGCCCGTTGGGACGGCGCTGACCCAGGAGGTGTCGCGCACGCCGCCGCTTTGCACCACCACGTGGTGCCGCCCGATCACGGGCACCTGCACCTGCTGCTGGGCCACGGAGATGCGCGGCGACGCCGTGAGCTGCGCCGGGACGGCGTTGCGGTACCGGTCGAGGCCGCTGGCCTGCAGCGCGTACGTGGCCGGCGGATAGACGGTGGTGTCGCGCACGTCCATGGCAATGCGCACCGGGCGTCCCGGCTGCACCTCCACGAGCACCGAGTCCGACAGCGCTCCCACGGTGGCCATGATCCCGGTGCGGCCGGCGACGGTGTCCATCCGCACGCGAGTCGTGGCCCGGCCGTCCGCCCCGGTGCGCAGCACCTGCTGCGGAGCCGGCTCGGCGGGCGGGTCAAGCACGAACCGCACGCCGGCCTGGCTGCCCTGCACGGGAAGGCTGGCCAGGAGCACGCTCACTCCCGGCAGCGGCTGGTTGGAGGCGTCGCGCACCTCCACCGTCACCGCCTGCGCCAGCAGCGCCTGGATGGTGTCCGTCTGCCCGCCGCCGGCGACGATGCGCACCGTAGCGGGACCCGTGGGTCCGGGTTCGGGATCGGTGCCCCCGTCCCCGCCGCCGCACGCGGCGGCAAGCACGAGCACGACGAGCGGCAGGAAGGGCGTTCCGCGGTACGGCATGGAGCGGGCAGGGATGGAGGAGGAAGGACGTCCCGGGTGGAAACATAAGTTTCACCAGCCTTCCGGACAACCGGCACACCCACGGCGTCCGGGGTCAGGCGCTCCCCTCCTCCCAGCGCACGGGGTCGCCGACGCGGATGTCGCCGTCGTCCAGCACCGCCGCGAAGACGCCGCCGCGCCAGTCCGGGCGCAGGGCGGCCTGCAGCCCGGGGAGCACGTCGTCCATCAGCTTGCAGGGGGTAAGCTCGCCTCCGACCTGCAGGCGGCACCCGCCGATGCGCAGCACGCGCCCGCGGGTGTGCGGCAGGCGGATGCCGCGCAGCATCAGGTTGGCGCGGCGGGACGAGGGGTGCACGCCGGCGCCGAGCTCCTCCATCACCGCGCGCCATGCCTCTTCCTCGATGAGCGTCACCTGCCGGCGGCGGCCCTGGTCGGCGTTGCCCACCAGCCCGCGCCCGGCGACGAGCGTCCCGGCGTCCACCGGGTCCATCGGCCCCCGCTTGACCCGCTTGATCCAGATCGCCGCCAGCTCACCCATTTGCTCGCCCCCGTTCGGCTGTTCAGCTGTTCCCGTAGACCGGCACCGCGGCCCCGCTCACCGGCGCGGACGCGTCCGAGGCCAGGAAGAGGATCACCCGCGCGATCTCCGCGGGCGGGGTCCAGCGCTCGTGCTTGGCGTCTGGCATGGCGGCGCGGTTGTCGGGGGTGTCGATGGTGCCGGGGAGCACGGCGTTGGCGCGGATGCGGCCGCGGTTCTCCTCCGCGATCGCCTCCACCAGCGTGAGCAGCGCCGCCTTGCTGACGGCGTAGGCCGCGTTCCCCTTGCGCCCCTTCAACGCGGCGCGCGAGGAGACGAAGACGAGGGATCCGCCGTCGCGCATCCGCGGGATGGCCGCCCGGGCGACCAGGAAGGCGCTGCGCAGGTTCGCGGACATCATCCCGTCCCAGTCCGCCACCGCCGTCTCGTGCAGCGGCGCGCCGCCGTGGTAGCCGCCCACGGTGTGGACGACGGCGTCCAGCCGCCCGCCCCACTCCATCGTCCGCTCCACGGCGTACGCGGCGCCCTCCTCCGTGGAGACGTCCGCCACGACCACGGCGACGGTGGGATGGGTGAGATTCGCCGTGCCGCGGCGCACGGGCGTGACGATGCGCCACCCATCCGCGGTGAACGTCTCCGCGACGACGCTTCCCAGCGCGCCCGTCGCCCCGGTGATCAGCGCCACGCGCTCCATCCTCTCCCCTCCGGCTGAATGGTCCGGGCAGGCGAACAGATTGTCTCACGCAGAGTCAGCAGAGTCAACGGAGCCCATATGCGGAACTCTGCTGACTCTGCTGCCTCTGCGTGGGACGATTTCACTTGAATGACAGCTCGTCGGGCGGCGCCTCGCCATCACTCCATCACTCCATCACTCCATCACTCCACCACCCCGCGCCCGGCGCCCGGCGCCCGGCCGGTGCGGCGCACCACCTCCGCCAGGCGCGCCGCCAGCTCCGGCGTGAGCTCGCCCTCGCGCAGGCGCCAGGCCCAGTTGCCCTCGGCCACGCCGGGGGTGTTCATCCGCGCCTGGCCGCCCAGCCCCAGCACGTCCTGCAGCGGCACGATGGCCCAGCCGGCCCTGGAGGCGAGCACCGTCTCGATCAGCCGCCAGTGCACCTCTCGCCCGCCGCCGGCCAGCGCGTCCACGGTCTTTCGTTCGGCGCCGTCGATGTCCGCGTACCAGCCGAGCACGGTGTCGTTGTCGTGCGTGCCGGTGTAGGCCACGGCGTTGTGCACGTAGTTGCGCGGCAGGTGCGGGTTCTTCGGATCGTCCCCCCCGAAGGCGAACTGCAGCACGCGCATCCCGGGGAGCCGCAGCTCGTCGCGCAGCGCCTCCACCTCGGCCGTGATGATCCCCAGGTCCTCCGCGATCAGGGGCAGGTCGCCGATCTCCCGCCGCACCGCGTCGAAGAGCGCACGGCCGGGGCCGGGGCGCCAGGCGCCGTGGATCGCGGTCTCCTCCTCCGCCGGCACCGCCCAGTAGCTCTCGAAGCCGCGAAAGTGGTCCACGCGCACCACGTCCACCATCTCCAGTGTACGCCGGAAGCGGTCGATCCACCAGCGGTATCCGGTGCGCTCCAGCACCCCCCAGCGGTAGAGCGGGTTCCCCCAGAGCTGGCCGGTGGAGGAGAAGTAGTCCGGCGGCACCCCGCTGACGGCGGTGGGCCGCAGGTCCTCGTCCAGCTCGAAGAGCCCGGGGTTCGCCCACACGTCCGCGCTGTCGTAGGCCACGAAGATGGGGACGTCGCCGATGATGCGGATGCCGCGCTCGTTGGCGTGGCGGCGCACGGCGGACCACTGCAGGTCGAAGAGGTACTGCGCGTACGCGTGCCGCTCGATCTCTTCCGCCAGCTCGCGGCGGGCGAGGTCCAGCGCGGCGGGCTGGCGGCGGCGCAGCGGCTCCGGCCACTCCGCCCAGGAGCGCCGGCCGTGCGCGTCGCGCAGGGCGCGGAAGAGCGCGTAGTCGTCCAGCCACGCCGCCTCCTCTTCCCGGTACGCGGCGAAGTCCGCCCGCAGCTCCGCGTCCTCCCCCAGCAGCGCGTGCGCGGCGCGGACGACCTCCTCCTTCCACCGCAGCGCGGCGGGGAACTCCAGGCCGTCGTCGTCCAGCGCCGGCGCCGCGGCCGCCTCCGCCGGCAGCAGGCCGTGCAGGTGCAGCTCGGCGGGGCTGATGAGGAGCGGGTTGCCGGCGAAGGCGGAGAGCGCGTTGTACGGCGACCCGCCCTCGTTCACCGCCACCAGCGGCAGCAGCTGCCAGAGCGACTGCCCGGCCTCCGCCAGCCAGTCCACGAAGCGGAAGGCCTGCTCTCCCAGGTCGCCGGTGCCGGGGCCGGGGAGCGAGGTGGGATGGAGCAGGATGCCGCTGGCCCGCGCGCCGATGACCGCGCTTTCAGGCATCGCCGCCGTCCGCCGCGGAAGGTGGCGGGGTGACGGGGCGACGGGGTGACACGGCGACGGGGTGCGGGAGGACGTACGCCACCTCGGCGGGGTCCAGCCGCAGCGTCTGCGGCACCGGCTCGCCGTCCACCGGCGCGTAGTCGCGGCAGACGCGGTAGAGGCGGTAACCGGCGCCGTGGCCGCGGAAGCCGGGGATGGCGGCCTCCGCGGGGCGCTCCCAGACCTTGTTGATGACGATCCACCCGCGCAGCGAGCCGTCGTCCGTGGTGCGCTCCAGGGTGACCGTGGGGCCCCACTCGCCGCGGAAGGCCAGGTGCCCCTCGCCGTGCAGCAGCGGGTGCTCCAGCTTGAGCTGGTTCACGCGGGTGATGAAGGGCCGCAGGTCCCAGTGGCGGCGCTCCCAGTCCGTGGGCATGGTGCTCACCACGTTCACCTGCTTCTGGAAGCCGAACTCGTAGCCCACCGGCATCATCACCCCCGCGGAGAACGCCGCGGCGAAGGCGTAGCGCTGCCGCTGCACCGCCTCGTTCCCGCGCGTCTCCGCCGCCAGCCGCGGCGTGTCGTGCGTCTCGGGAAAGGAGATGGAGGGGGCGATGCGGCCGAAGGCCTCGTGCTGGTCCAGCGCCCACGGCTCGTTGAAGTTCCACCACTTGGACGAGTTGAAGAAGTAGTCGAACCCCGCCTCCTTGAGGCCGACCACCTGCTCCACCGGCGCCCCCAGCGTCTCCGCGAAGAAGACGACGTCCGGCTCCACCGACCGCGCCTGGGCGATCAGGAAGCGCCAGAGCTCCGCCGGCACCTTGTACGCCGCGTCGCAGCGAAAGCCGCGGAAGCCCAGGTCCACCGCCTCGTGCACCAGCTGCGCCCAGTAGCGCCAGAGCCCCTCGCGGTCGTGGTGCGTCAGGTTGTCGATGTCCGCCAGGTCGCCCCAGACCGTCACGTGCCCCGTGTCGGGATCGACGGCGTACGGGCTCTTCACCTGGCCGTTCTCCCAGACGAACCAGCCGGGGTGCTCCTGGATGAGCGGCGAGTCCCTGGCGGTGTGGTTCACCACCAGGTCCATCACCGGCTTCATCCCCATCTGCCGGATCTGCCGCAGGGCGTAGCGCAGCGGCTCCAGCGAGGTCGGCTCCGCGCCGGCGGGAAGGAAGAGCGGGTTGATCCGCCGGAAGTCCTTGATGGAATAGAGGCTGCCGGAGAACCCGGGGTACTGCCACGGGTTCAGGTACAGCCACTCGAACTCCATCTCCCGCGCCCGCCGCGCGTGCTCCGCCCAGCGGGTGGTGGGTCCGACCAGGCGCGGGAAGAGGTTGTAGATGAGCGGTGGCCTCATGCCGTTGTTGTCTGACCGCGGTTTTGCGAACGGGTTCTTCTCTTCCTCGCCCGTGCTGTCATTCCGAGTCCTCGGCGGCTGCGCCTACCCTGTGGGACGAAAGACGTCTCGCACGAATCTCTCGTCCCCATCAACCTCCCCCAGGGGTTTTTGGGGGAGGTGGGCGAGTCATGCGAGCCCGGAGGGGGCGCGGCGGCTCGCACCGGACC